>JBBTXB010000030.1:0-1118 GCA_038062475.1 Patescibacteria group bacterium | reverse complement strand
CTTAAATCTTTTTTACTTGCAAGAAGTCCAGTTCCACTGGGGTTTCCCGTCCGAACATTGAAACGAGAACTTTTACCTTGCCGCGCTCCTGGTCAATCTCGGCAACCTTGCCCTCAAACTCCTTAAAGGGACCGTCAGTGATTTTTACCGGTTGGCCTGCGGTGATGTCAATCGTGTACTGCGGCTCGGCAACCCCCATCCGTTTTTGGATTGATTTTATTTCCTCTTCGGAAAGGGGGGTAGGACTGGTGCCGACACCGATGAATCCGGTGACATTCGGCGTATTCCGGACGACATACCACGAGTCGTCGGTAACGAACATTTCCACCAGGACGTAACCCGGAAATATTTTTTCTTCCAAGATGCGGCGTTTGCCGTTTTTGATGCGGATCTTTTTTTCCGTCGGGACAAGGATATTGAAAATCTTGTCCTCCATGTCCATGGATTCAATGCGTTGGCGGAGGTTGGTGGCCACATTTTCTTCATAACCGGAATAGGTGTGGATTGCGTACCAGCGCCGGCCGTATTGGGTAGTTTGTTTAGGCATATTCTAACGGCTCAAAAGCTGCTCCAGTCCGAGCGTTAAGAAGTAGTCCGCCACGCCCAAAAAAGCGGCGAGCCCCAGGGAGACGGCGACGACAAGCGCCGTGTGGCGCACGGTTTCTTTCCGCGACGGCCAGGACACCTTTTTGAGCTCTGCCTTTGATTCTAGGAAGTAGGAAAAGATTGAATTGGGCATATTGGATGGTCCACCGTCTACGGACTACTGTCTACCGCGGCGGTAGTCGGTGGTCGGAAAGCGACTCGTGATTCTAAAAATCGCCCTGTGCGGGCGGTTCGTGGATACTATAGCGGAAAGGGAAAAAGAGCGCAAGTCCTGCGAATTGACCGATGTACACCCCGAAATAGATACTAGCAAACGGTTACTGAAGAACACTCCGTGGCGCCGGTAACTTGTGTCGCTTTTGTATAGCAAACACCCGTTGGAGTCGTCGGTCAATCTCACGTTTGAGGAGAAGTGGATTCAGTCCATCATGTTCCAGCCTCAACGCAGCCTTCACTTCGTCTGAAACGTCCTCTCGCACAAGTACCCCGACAGGGGCACAAGTACCCCGACA
>JBBTXB010000029.1:0-2974 GCA_038062475.1 Patescibacteria group bacterium | reverse complement strand
AACTGAGCTACAACGGCATTTTCTCAATCCGTTCCTTGAGTTCCCCGAGTTTCTGATTCTCCGGATTGCTCTCCCGCAAGCGCTCCCACGCAGCGCGAGCTTCTGCCGAATTGCCTACCAGTATACTCATATCAAGCAAGATATCAAGTATCTTGGGATTCTGCGGATGAAGCTCCGCCGCCCGCCGAATGTAGCCAAACGCAGCAGCGTGGTCGCCCTGCAGGACAGCGATCTCCTGCAAGCGGAGCAGGATGTCCGTCTCGGACGGGGCGAGCTTCGCGAGAAATTCGTATGTTTCACGCGCATGGGCATAATCACGAGCTTCACTGTAGAGCACGCCCAATCCGCGATATGCCTCCGCGTTTCGCGGATCAAGACTGACCACTTCTATAAAAGCGGCTTCCGCTTCCCGCGTATCCCCGCGAGCCGCGGCAGTGGACGCTTTGGTGAGAAATTCCGTAATCGCTTCAGCCGGTGACTTCTGGGGCGTAGCGTCATGGCGATACCGGCTCTCCAGTTCTTTCGCCCGCGCGTGCAGCTCGTGAAACCACTGCTTGGCCGCCCGAAAGAGCGGGCCCAACTTCGTTCGTGCCTTCTCCCACCGCTCCTTCCACTGCTCTTGGAGACGGCGCGTTAAAATCTCACCCCTCACATGAGACTCGCGCTCCTTGGCGATCGTTTCCACCTGAATAATCGCTAAATCTGGAAGATGCCGTCCGATGATAACGGCAATCCCCGCAAGCGCGGCAAGTGAAATTAAAAAAAGAAAGACGGTCATAGCTCATGAAGCGTGGAACGCGTAACACGAAACATCCGTTCAAGGAATGCGCTTCGCACTTTGTGCTTCATGTTCCATGTCACATGTTTTAGGCAACGGTTTCTGCAACCTGTACAAGCTTCAAGAACTCTGCTGCGCGGAGCGACGCTCCACCGACGAGGCAGCCGTCTACCGCCGCCTCGCGGAGAAATCCCGCGCCATTATTTGAGTCTACGCTGCCGCCATAGATAACCCGAACTTTCACTGCCGCGCCCGCAACCTCTTCGACGGCATTCCGGATCTTCCCATGGGCGCGAACCGCGTCCTTGGGAGGCACCGCTTTGCCTGACCCGATAACCCACACGGGTTCGTAGGCGACAATTACTTTGCCAATCTGTGCGGGGGTAAGTCCTCGCAGGGCAACATGCACCTGCCGCCGAAGCGCCGCGTCGCGAGTCCCCCGCTCTCGCTCTTCTCGCGTTTCGCCGACGCAGAGGATCGGCGTGAGCCGTGCCGCAAGGGCGGCGGAAACTTTTTTGTTCACCATTTCGTCAGTCTCGCCGAGATGCGCTCTCCGCTCCGAATGGCCGACGATCACGAAACTGCAGCCGAGCTCGCGGAGCGCGGCCCCGGACACCTCGCCGGTATACTGGCCTTTCGTTTCCCAAAAAAGATCTTGCGCACCGAGCGCGAACGCTCCCCCACGCAACGCATCCCTCACTGCGGGGATGGCTGGGAATGACGGACAGAGAACGATGGTCGTCTTTGCTTTCTTCACACCCGCGCGCAATGCTCGCGCAAGCGCCACACTCTCGCGCACGGAAAGCTGCATCTTCCAATTTCCGATGAGTATCTTTCTCATACTTTCATTCCCAGGAGCTTCTGAAACGGCGCTTCGTCTTTATAAGGGCCGATAATCGCAAGTGAATAGCGCTTTGGGACGAGCACCGCACGCGCGGCGGAACGAATATCCTCCCGTGTCACGCGATCAAATTTCGCAAACTGCTGCTCGGGCGTAACGCTTTTGTCGGTAAATAATTCCTGCTTTCCGTACCAATTGGCGACTTCGCTGGAGTCTTCCAGCCCCAGAGTAAGCCGACCGCGCAAATTCTCTTTAGCGCGGTGGATCTCCTCGACCGTGGGGAGCGACGAACGCATCCGCGTCGCTTCGCGCAGAATCGTCTGCAGCGCCTCGTGAATCCTGTCTTTTGCCACACCGGCGCGGATGATAAAGCTCCCCGTATCCTCCAAAGCATCCACCGCAGAGCGAACCGAATACGCCAAGCCACGCCGCTCGCGAATTTCTATAAAGAGCCGCGAGGACATGGTTCCGCCGAAAATATTTGAAGCGACTTGAAGCGCGGGCAAACGCGGATGCAAGTACGGGAATGCCGGCATGCCAAGGGCAACTTGTACCTGCTCGGTTTCTTTGTACTCCACCGTGAGGCGCGGCGCACTCTGGGTCGTTCGAAACCGATGAAAATCCTTGGGACGCGCGCTTGTCCCCCGATGGGGACTTGTCCCCCGATGGGGACTTGTCCCCCGATGGGGACTTGTGCCCTGAGGGGTACTTGTGCCCTGAGGGGTACTCGTCCGCTTCAAACGCCCGAACAGCCGGGTCGCGTGCGCGCGCGTCTTCTTTCCAATCTTGCCAGCGATGGCGATGACGATCCGGTTCGGAATGTAGTATGCGTCGCGATAGCTGACCAGTCCCTCTCGCGTAATCCCCGCCATGGTTTCATCAGTTCCCGCGATCGGCCAGCCCAAGGTGTTCCCGTCAAAAATGAGCGTCTCAATCACGTCCTCAATGTGCATCAAGGGATTGTCGCGGTACATGTGGATCTCCTCCAAAATAACCTTCCGCTCGCGATCAACCTCTTCGGGCTTGTATACGGAATGGAACAGCATGTCTTCCAGAATATCCAACGCCATATCTGCGTGCCGCGCATCGCTCTTCACGTAGTACCCGGTCCAATCCTTACTCGTGAACGCATTGTATTCGGCGCCGACGGAATCCAGCTCGCGGGAAATGTCCTGCGTGGTCGGCCGGCGCTTCGTGCCCTTGAACATGAGGTGCTCAATGAAATGCGACGCGCCGGAGAGACTCTTCGTCTCGTACCGCGATCCAACGCGAAAAAGCACAAAGGTAGAAACCGTTTGCGTGCCGTCGGTCGGGATGAGCAGTACGCGCACTCCGTTTGGAAGCGTAAATTTCTG
>JBBTXB010000028.1:3768-7086 GCA_038062475.1 Patescibacteria group bacterium | reverse complement strand
AGACGTTCTGGAAAAATGAACAGAAAAGGCCTATACTGCCTTTCTGATTATTGTATCCGTATGAATTAGGTACTGCCCTTCGACCACCGCCGCAGCGGGGCAGGCAAGCTCAGGGGATAATTATTATTTAGGGAATGAAACTCGCCTTTCAAAAACCGCTTCCGGACAATTCCAGGAACCTGATTCGGCGGCTGGGATACGCCGAACATCGCGACCCGCATGCGCGTGAGATTAGTTATGTTCGACGCTTGCGAACTGATTTTTATCCGCGCTTTCATGTTTATCTTGAGGAGACCGAAAACGCGCTCATGGTGAATCTCCATCTGGACATGAAAAAACCATCGTACGCCGGAACTTCCGCGCACTCTGGAGAATATGACGGGCAGCTTGTGGAGCAAGAAGCAGGGCGCCTTCGGGCGGGCGTAGCGGCCTATCAAGCGACGCCGCCGGAAGAACCAAAAAAGAAAGGTCTTTGGTCAAAAATTTTTGGTTAATTTACCTTGAATTACGAAACGGCCCAAACCTTATTCCCTGAGCTTGTCGAACGGGTAAGGTTTCGGCACATTTTTAGCCCCTCGACAAGCTCGGGGAATGCCTGTGGTGAGCCGCGTCGAATCAAAAATGTGGAGTTTCGTAATCCAAAGGAATTTAATAACATGAAGACGCTGGTAACCCACGTCAAACCTCACTTAGACGACATCTACGGCATCTGGCTTCTGCGTACCTATCTGCCCGGATTTTCCCAAGCGAAAATCCGTTTTATTCCGATTGACGAGAAGGGTGGAAAGACCTGGGACGGGCGAAAAGTTGATTCCAATCCGTCCGTCATCCACGTCGGCATCTGCCGTGGCGCATTTGACGAACACCGTGGAGTCAAAAACGCCTCCGCGGCGACGCTCGTCTGGAAATATTTAAAACGCAAAGGATTCGCTCCGAAGAACCGCCGCGAACGCGCAGCACTAGAACGCATTGCGGATTATGTCTACGCTGAAGACACCGGACGGCTCAAGGGCCTTCCGCACCGAAACGTGATGCTCCCCGTGCTCTTGAGCGGTTTTCACGATTCGCTTCAGCGCACGCGCATCGGCTTCCTGCTTCTGCAGTCGCTCCTTCGCGTTGAAATGAGTGTCCTCGCGCTGGAGAATGATTGGAAGCGGCGGATTGAATTTAAAACGCCGTGGGGCCGCGGGGTCGCCCTTAAAACAGCAGTGGGCGGCACCGACGACCTCAGCTACCGCAACGGGTTCGTGCTCGTTGTGACTCACAATCCGAAAACCGGGGATCGCGGCATTCGCGCCGCGGCTGATTCCCGCGCGGATCTCCGCACACTGGCGCGGAAGATTCGGGAGCGCGAACCGCTGGCGCAGTGGTACCTGCATCATTCCGGAAAGCTTCTCCTCTGTGGCGATGCGGTAGCGCCGCGGGTACGCCGCAGCAAACTCTCCCTCGCTGAAATCGTGGAGCTTATCAAAAACCTGAAACGCTAGATTTTCTCTCTCTTTTACCCCGGAAACAACTCTTGTATACTGTGACTATGCCCAGTAATACATCTTCCGCCGTGTTCTTCTATGTCTATGTGCTGGAAAGTCTGAAAGATTTCAAGCGATACATCGGCTACACGAATAACCTGAAAAAACGTATGGAAGAACACGAAAAAGGTATGTCATTTGCAACGAAGTGTCGGCTTCCCTTTCGGCTTACTTACTACGAAGCATGTCTCAATGAGGCCGACGCCAAACGCCGAGAACACTATCTCAAGAGCACTCAGGGTCGAAGATTTCTCGGCCTACGATTAGTAGAGTACAAACGCCAGAAACAAACTGCGTTTGGCGTAAGCGGAAGTTGATATACTGGGTATGTCCAAAATCAGAAAGGCAATCATTCCCGTTGCGGGACTCGGCACTCGGTTTCTCCCCGCCACCAAAGCGCAGCCGAAAGAAATGCTGACGCTCGTTGATAAGCCGGTGATCCAATATATTGTTGAGGAGGCGGTCGCCGCCGGCATTGAACAGATCGTGTTCGTCACCAGCCAGAACAAACGCGCCATTGAAGATCACTTTGACCGCAACTTTGAACTTGAATACCGTTTGCGGGAAAAGAAAAAGCTGCGAGAGCTTGCCGAAGTAGAGGCGATTTCCAACCTGGCGCAGTTCGTCTACATCCGCCAAAAAACTCCGCTCGGAGACGGCCACGCGGTACTCGCCGCCCGGTCGTTGATCGGCGACGAGCCATGTGCAGTGCTCTTCGGCGATGATGTCATTGATGCGCAGAAGCCGTGCATCGGCCAAATGATCAAAGTGTTTCAAAAATACAACGACCCCGTCGTGGCCGTGGAAAAAGTGCGGAAATCAGAAGTGTCCCGCTACGGAGTCGTTGGCGGCACGTCGGTGGAACGCCGGGTCTTGCAGGTCAAACGAATGGTTGAAAAACCGGCGCCGGAGCACGCGCCCTCAAATCTTGCCATCGTCGGCCGTTACATCATCACCCCCGAAGTGTTTGAAAAGCTTGCCAAACAGAAGCCGGGTAAGGACGGGGAAATCCGACTTATTAGCGCCTTGGAAGCGCTGCTCACGGAGCGCTCCGTCTACGCCTACGAATTTGAGGGGAAGCGCTACGACTGCGGAAACCGGATCCAGTTTCTCCTCGCCACTATTGACCTCGGGTTGAAGCACCCGGAACTCTCCGGGGACATTCGCAAACATCTGCGCGCGCTGCGCAGTGGACGAGCAGCTAGAAGCTAGCAGTTAGGCGGCACGACACGCGGCCGACGTCACACTCCCTAGCTACTGGCTATCCCGCAAAACGGGATCCCGCTCCGCGGGACTGACTACTAGCTTCTAACCGGTAGAATATGAAACTTAGAAAAGCACAAATTGCCGCGGTGACGATCCTCGCCACCCTGCCGCTCTTGGGCATCAGTTGTAAATTCGTGCCGCAAAAAGCGCAGGAAGCGGTCAAACCCATCACTTTGAAATATTGGCGAGTGTTTGACGATGCGGACACTCTGGCCCCCGTAATCGCCAACTACCGCGTTGCGCACCCAAACATCAGCATTGAATATCGCAAACTTCGTTCTGAAGAATACGAGCGCGAGCTGATCCAAGCGTTTGCCGAAGATCGCGGGCCGGACATACTCTCCATCCACGCCAGTTCAATCCGCCGATTCCAACCGCTCCTCGCTCCGCTCCCGCCGCAACTTACCGTCGGACGCATTGAAATCCGCGGCACTCTAAAGAAAGAGGCCGTGCCGGTGGTAGAAACCAAGCCATCCCTCACGTTGCGCCAGCTGCAAACAAACTTCGTTGATGTAGTGCACTC
>JBBTXB010000028.1:0-3758 GCA_038062475.1 Patescibacteria group bacterium | reverse complement strand
GGTAAAGAGCGACGATCCGGCGCAAGGAACCGTAGAGCGCATCTATGGACTCCCGCTCGCCGTTGACACGCTGGCCATGTTCTACAATCGCGATCTGCTGAACAAAGCCGGGATTGCAGAACCGCCGAAGACCTGGGGTGAGTTTCAGCAGGCGGCGAAGCGGCTCACCAAATTGGACGCGCAAGGAAACGTCATTCAAGCCGGCGCCGCCATGGGAACCGGCGCGAATGTGGAACGAGCGGCGGACCTCGTCGCACTCCTCATGATGCAGAACGGAACGCAGATGACAGATGAAAGCGGGGCTGCTACCTTCAACTTGATTCCGGCCGCACTCCGCGGCCGCCCGACGCCGCCCGGAGAAGAGGCGATCGTCTTCTACACCGACTTCGCCAACCCGACCAAAGAAGTTTATACATGGAATGCGGGTATGCCGAACTCCATGGAAGCGTTCGTGACCGGCCGGTCGGCTTTCTTCTTCGGCTACTCCTACCACATCCCGACCCTTCGCGCCCGCGCGCCAAAACTTGATCTGGCCATTGCCAAAATCCCGCAGATTGAAGGAAATCCGGAAACGAACTACGCCAACTACTGGGTTGAGACGGTTTCAAAAAAGAGCGCCCACCTGAACGAGGCGTGGGATTTCATCCAATTCGCCACGAGCAGAGAACAGGTTCCGAATTATTTGAATGTCGCCAAACGGCCGACAGCGCTCCGCGCATTAATCGGCAGCCAGCTGGAAGACCTTGATCTCGGAATTTTTGCTTCCCAAGTGCTCACCGCAAAATCGTGGTATCGTGGCAAAGACCCCGCCACCGCCGAGAAGGCAATCGCAGATATGATTGACGCGGTCGTCCGGGGGGACACTACCGTGCGCGAGGCCATCAACATGGCGATAGGGAAGGTGAATCAGACGCGGTAATTAGAAGGTAGAAGGTAGTACGTAGAAGATAGTTGACGCGACGGCCGGTCTACGTTCTACGTACTACATACTCGAATATGTTCAGAAAAGCGTTCAGGCAAAAATCAGCTCTCGCGTTACTTGCAGGAGCCACTTTAGCGCTTGCGCCGCGCGTCGTCCGCGCCATTGAGCTGATTCCCGAGCAGTGCCGGAAAGCCGGGGTCGCGGCCACGACGGAAGAATGCGGGCTCCCGCAACTCCTTCAAGTCCTCATCAATGTCGGATTTTTGATTATGGGCATTGCCGGTTCCATCGCCCTCGCACTTTTCGTCTACGGCGGATTCGTTTGGCTCACCTCGGGCGGGAGTCCGGAACGAATTACCAAAGGTAAAAGCATCATTGTTCAAACCGTGATTGCGCTCGTTATCATCTTCGGGGCCGCAACCGGAGTTCGCTCCTTCCAGGGGGCGTTGGGATTTCAAGAAGAAAAATTCGTGCAGGAATGCAAAGATGTTGGACCGGGCTACGCCTGCGACCCGAAGAAGGATCAAACGGAATACAACGCCAAAATTAGCAGCGGCGAATGCCTTGCCGGTTACTGCGGCGACCGCGGCGTAGCGAAACCGGGTGAAACCCCAAAACCTTTTGAGGCCTGCTGCAAACAAGCGACTCCAGTGCATGCCCTTCCCTCCGGCGTTGAGGGTCCGGAGTAGGCGGCCCGACTCCGTAATTAGAAGGTAGAAGTTAGAACGTAGAAGGTAGACCGGCCATCGCATCAACTACATTCTACGTTCTACGTACTACATACTCGAATATGTTGAGGCAAATCCTTAGGAAAAAATCAGCTCTCGCGTTACTTGCAAGCACGGCAATAGCGTTCGTGCCGCTCGCCGCGGCGGCAATCGCTTTTCCCGACCCGTTTGCCGGACGCAGCGTGCAGGTAATCATCGGCGATGCGATCAGAGTTGTCCTCGGCATTACCGGCTCCATCGCGCTTCTCATGTTTCTCTACGGCGGATTCACCTGGATGACCGCGGGCGGCTCGCCGGACAAAGTTGAGAAAGCCAAAAACACGCTCACCTGGGCCGGTTTGGGTCTCGCGGTCATTTTTAGTTCTTATGTTATAGTGAATTTCGTTATCGGCGGCCTGCAACAAGGAGCGCCCGCGGCAGGAGGCGGAACAACGACCTGCAACTGCGTCTGCAGCGACGTCTCGGACTCGCCCGCTACCGATCTTAATATGTGCCGCGAGCTATCAGCCAACCCAACAAGCTGCGCCTGCGAATAATATGAAACATCAAGCTCTAAAAATGAATCATTGCCTGAATCAGAGTTGTTCCCTGAGCTTGTCGAAGGGATACAACGGCATGGCCTTTTCGCCCGAGGCGAACTCCGCTCGGGCAATAAATCCTGTTTTAGTTGTCGTGGTAGTAATTATATTCGCGACATTGGCCGTGCCGTCCGCAACGAATGCCCACAACTTAACGCCGTCAGGGAGCCTTGAAAACTCTTGTCATTGTGAAGAAAATCCTGGCCACACGACCGGCTCACACACCCCATTTTCCTCCAGCGACGCCGGGATTAGCTTCACACCCAACCGCGAACCGACGCTCGCGGAGTGCTGTGCCGTCTGCAGCAACTCCTACGCGCCGCACTGGGTGCAGCTTACCATCGCACACTCGCAAACAACCTGCCCCGCAGCACCGCCCGCAGGAACAACAGCCCCACCACCCGGCGCAGCTCCTCCTCCTCTGCCAACCGCCTATCCACTCATAAACCCGCTGGGAGCGGCAACGATCCAAGCGCTTATCGGGAACCTCATCAAAGGGGCGCTGGGCATCGTTGGCTCCGTCGCTCTTGTCATTTTTATCTACGGTGGATTTCTTTGGTTGACATCCGGCGGGAATCCAGAGAAAATAACAAAAGGAAAGTCCACAATGGTCTGGGGAACAATCGGACTGGCGGTGATACTCTTCGCCTACACGCTCGTCCAATTCGTCTTCCAGGCGTTGGGGATCTAGTCCCGCACCTTTTTGTAACTGGCCCAAAATTTTCAAGCCGAAGGCGCAGAAAATTTTGCTGGCAGTTACAATCCCGCACCAACTCAACCACACGGGTTTTGCATTCCCGACGGAAGCCGCGGGCGTATCGCATACGGCTTCACTCGAACCGAACGATTGCTTCGGAGTTGGTGCTGGGATGAGTTCGTAAGGTATAATTGGGATATATTAACTTCCTTTGAATTACGAAACGGCCCAAACCTTATTCCCTGAGCTTGTCGAAGGGTAAGGTTTTGGCACATTTTTAGCCCTTCGACTGCGCTCAGGGAATGCCTGTGGTGAGCCGCGTCGAATCAAAAATGTGGAGTTTCGTAATTCAAGGCAACTTTGGTATGAAGGGAGGTGAGAAGACATGAAGAAAATAACATCGTACGCTCTCGGAGCGGCAACGGTTGCTATGGCACTGCTCCCGGTTATTGCCCACGCCCAGGGGTTGGGAAACTTCGGGCTTGAGTATGTAACCTCTATCGGTCTCGGGACGCAGGACGTCCGCGTTACGGTCGCACGCATCATCAGAATCTTCATGGGGCTCCTCGGGTTGGTGGCAGTCGTCATCATCCTCCTTGGCGGATTCAAGTGGATGACCGCCGGTGGCGCTGAGGAAAAGATTACGGAAGCGAAGGGTCTGATCACCTCCGGTGTAATCGGTCTCGCCATCATCGTTTCGGCATTCGCCATTGCCTCGTTCGTTATCAACAGTCTCATCGAGGCATCAGGCTAATAGCCCCGACGCCCCGACTTTGGTCCCGATACATCGGGATAAATCGGGACCGAAGCGTCGGCTCTTGATCTGTCTAGAG
>JBBTXB010000027.1:0-3818 GCA_038062475.1 Patescibacteria group bacterium | reverse complement strand
CGGGGTTCCTTCCCGAGTTCCGAACATGGTGTTCGGGCTTCAGGACAGGAATAACAACGCAACTTTTTCCAACCAAAAGGAGAGAGACGATGAATAAGGCCCAGCAGCGCGTGCGCGAGCGCAGGATCACCCGGATGCAGAACGAGCGCCGCGAGGCGAAGATGAACGGCGCGGTGGTGCCGGAGGAGTTGCCGCTCGCGAACACGGAGAAGGTCGCGCGCAAGAGCACCTCCTTCGCCGCGTGGATCGCGCGCCGCGACCCGCCGAGCGAGGCGACGGTGGATGCCCTCGTGGCGCTTACCGCCACGGAGGACGAGCAGAAGAGCAAGCCGGCGACGAGCGCCAACGAGGTCCTCGCCGAGCTCGAGAAGCAGGGACCGCGCCCCGCGACGTACGACGAGCTTCGCGAGCTCGGCGGTACGCCCGGTACGCTCATGCTCCCGCCCGAGCGGCACGGCCTGAGGGGACGGTTCCTCATCTGGCTGAATCTCCTCGCCGTCCGGCTCCGCATCCGGTCCCGCCGCCGGCAGAAGGCCCTCACGAAGGCCATTGCGCAGCAGTAGGTTCTCTACGCGCGCCAGCCGAGCACTCAACGCCTTGAGTGCTCGGCTTTTCTTTTTTCTTGCTTAAAATTTATTTTTATGTTTAACTCTTCACCTATGGAAATCCGCGGCCAATACGGAAAACCCCACTCTTTTTCAGCCGACGCCTTAGTTGTGTTCGGCTTTAACGGAAAGAAGCCAAATCGCACCATCGCCGTCCTTGATCGCGCCTTGGGCGGAAAATTTCTTAAATTTTTGAAAGATGAGGGCTGGAAGGGCGAAGCGGGGGAGAGTATCGCATTTCCGACATTGGGGAAGATTCCGGCCAAAAAAGTAATCATTGTTGGTCTCGGAAAAGAAGGAGAACTGTCGCTCGAAGACATCCGCCGCGCTGTCGGAGGCACCATGAAGTTTTTTCATGGTTCCACTGTTCGTGAAGTCGCAGTTTCTTTTTGTGAAGCGAAAGGCGCTTCGGCCACAGAGTGCGCGCAGGCGATGGCTGAAGGCGCCGTTCTTGCGAGCTATCAATATGTGAAATACAAGGCGGCTGAAGCGCAAAAGCACGCCGAAAAAGGCATCAAAAAACTTACAATTGTGCTTCCCGACTCCAGAATTGTTCGTCCAGTTGAGGCGGGCATTGCGCGGGCGCTCCTTCTCGCGCGCGCTGCGGTTTATGCCCGTGATTTAGTAAACGAACCGGCATCAATTTGTACGCCAAACCATCTTGCGGAGCACGCGCAGAAGCTCGCCGAAGCAAACCCGAAGCGCATCCGCGTTGAAATTTTTGACCGCGCGGAAGCGAAGCGGCGCGGCATGGGCGCATTTTTGGCAGTCGCACAGGGGGCGGCGGAAGAGCCGTATTTTATCCATTTGACCTACCGTCCCGTCGTTGCGCGTCGGAAAAAAATCGCGCTTGTGGGAAAGGGGATTACGTTTGACTCCGGTGGTCTTCAAATCAAACCGGACTCTGCAATGCAAACGATGAAACTGGATATGTCCGGGGCTGCGGCAGTGCTCGGAGTTTTCTCGGTTCTTCCGGAGCTTGCGCCGCCGCACGAGGTGCGCGGTATCATCGCTTCGACGGAGAACATGCCCGGCGGAAAGGCGTACAAGCCAGGGGATATCGTTCGCGCCATGAATGGGAAGACGATTGAAATCGGCCACACGGATGCCGAAGGGCGCGTAACGCTTGCCGATTCGCTTTCGTTCGCTGCGAAGCTACGTCCTGACATGATTATTGACTTGGCAACATTGACCGGCGCCTGCATGGTGGCGCTCGGCGAAGAGATCGGGGGGCTTATGTCCAATAATCGCAAACTTGCGGAGAAAGTGCTTGCGGCAGGTGAGCAGGCGGGGGAGAAATTTTGGGAGTTGCCGCTTGTTCCGGAATATAAAAAATTAGTGCAGAGCCACGTTGCTGATTTGCGGAACTCCTCAAGCACCCGTTACGGCGGCGCGATTACAGCCGGGCTTTTTCTTGAAGAGTTCGTCGCCGGAATCCCATGGGCGCACCTGGATATCGCCGGACCCGCGTATGCAGAAAGAGAGATGGCGCCATACATTCCGCTCGGAGGCACCGGCTTCGGCACGAGGACAATTATTGAACTTCTCCGAAATCTCTAAAATAAAACCGTAGAAAAATGTTATTATGGCCTGAGCTTGTCGAAGGCCGTGACGAATATTCGTAAAAAAATCCTTCGACTTCGTCCGCCAATTGGTGAACTCCGCTCAGGAAATAATTTTAAAGTAGATAACAAAATGTCCCGACCACGGGACATTTTGTTATCGTCTTGTATCTTGTTCCTTGTCGCTTGTCTCTCATCTCATGCTTTCCCCAGCGTGGGCTGGCCCGGCTCCCATTCTATGGGGCAGCGTTCGCCGCTCTGGAGCGCCTGTAGCACCCGCAACACTTCTTTGACCGAGCGGCCAACGGAACCGGCGGAGATAAGCGCATAGCGGATGATTCCCTCCGGGTCCATGATAAAGAGTCCGCGTTCCGCCAAACCATCCTCTTCATTGTAGACATCGTAGGCGCGCGAGACTTGCTGGGTGGTGTCGGCGAGTACCGGATAGTCTACCATTGGGAGGTCGCGTTCAAACCACGCCTTGTGGCTCCACTCGGAATCAGTGGAGCAGGCGACAACTGCGGCGGTTAGTTTTGTGAAGGCCTCTCGGTTTGCCGCGAAGCCCTTTAACTCCGTCGGGCAGATGAAGGTGAAGTCTCGCGGATAGAAAAAGAGCACGAGCCACTTGCCGCGGAAGTCGGAGAGATTTAGTTTGTGGAATTCTCCTTTGTGATACGCCACGACGTTTTTCCAATCTGGCGCTTGTTTGCCGATGTGAATCATGGGTTCAGTAGCTAGAAGCTAGTAGTTAGTAGCTAGGAATTATTTTGCAAACTTTGAATAAACCACCTCAGCCGGTTTCCAGTTGATGTTGGACATGTAATCACTGATGTATTTTGCTCGGTCGCTACCATAGTCAATGAAGTAGGCGTGTTCATAGACATCCAGAACGAGCAGCGGAATCGCGCCCCACATGCCGCCCTGATTGTGCGCGTCGCCCACATAATTGTGGAGTCGTCCGTCGTTCGTGTCGTGGGCCAGCACCACCCAGCCGCGCACTGCCATTCCGGTTGCTTTGAATTCCGCTTCCCACTTTTCGTAAGAACCCCACTCTTTTTCCATTCCTGCAAGGAGCGCTCCTTCCGGCCGCCCTCCCTTCCCGCCCAGAACGCCGAAATACGCTTCGTGGAGAACCACGCCGTTTCCGGCAAATGTTTCTTCAACTTTGAGCGTGCGAAGGTCGGAGTATGTTTGGTTTGCAGCGGCGAGGTCAACCGATTTAAGTTTTTCCTCAATTTCATTCCGTTTGTTTACGTAACCGGTATAGAGCTTGCCGTGATGGATCTCCATCGTCTTTTTGGAGATGCCGACGAGATCGGTGAATGGGAGCGGTTTGGGAGAGTAGGGCATATGAAGAAAGTTAGAAGCGTAAAGCGAAAAGCGTCCCGACACTTTGATTTAAATATTTATGAACCCCCATACATTCCTGCGGGGTATTCTGGGAAGGTGTGGGGATAAATGCGGTCCCGATCGCTATCGGGATCGCAAGCATCGGGACAAAATAGAAGCGTTCCGTCCGCCTCGGGCAGACTTTATTTAAGTTCGGGACGTAGTATACCAACCGAATCCAATAGAGTAAAATGAAACACAAATTATGAGGTCATCTAAAAACTGCCAAAATTTAGTTCCTGAGCTTGTCGAAGGACTAAAT
>JBBTXB010000026.1:0-10374 GCA_038062475.1 Patescibacteria group bacterium | reverse complement strand
CTTCTGCGAAGACTTCGGAGAAACGACGATCAGAATTTCATGGAGTCGCTGCCCCACCGATGCCATAACGCCAGCGACTGTTTTCCGCAGCACTTCCTCTTCAGAATACACCGGAATAATAACGGTCACGTTCATATAATCGTCGCAGCGTAGGCTTCTGTCTCATGCTCTTCATGCCAACGGATAGTCTTCCGGAGACCTTCCTCAAGCGAGGTCTGCGGCATCCATCCGAGAACCTGTTTCATTCGCGACACGTCAAGAATTTTCTTCATCTGGCCATCAGGGCGCGAGGTGTTGTACACGATCCGACCGGTGAAACCGATGAGTTTCGCGATCGTCTCTGCAAGCTCCCGAACTGTGAAGCCGCCATCGGTCGTTACATTGAGCGGAGCGACGTCGTCATATTTCTCCGTTGCGAGCAGCAGCCCAAACGCGGCGTCGTCAACATACAAAAAATTTCGCGTCGGCTTGCCGCTTCCCCACACCTCAATGGAATCCTTACCCGCGCGCTTCGCTTCAACGAATTTTCTAATGAGCGCCGCGACAACGTGGGATTTGTCAGGATGAAACGCGTCCCGCGGGCCGTACATATTTGTCAAGATGACATGAATGGCATGAAAATCGTACTGCTTCCGATATGCCCACCCCTGGATCGCGAGAATTTTCTTGGCGATGCCGTAATCGAGTGCGGTCTCATGAGGAAGCCCCATCCAGAGGTCATCCTCCGAGAGCACTTCTTTGTCCAAATAGCCGGGATAGCTACAATCAGTGCCCGCGCTTACGAATTTCTCCACTCCGGAAAGCCGTGCAACTTCCATGAGATGCGCGCCCATCACCAAATTCTCATAATAAATTTTTGCCGGATACAGCTCGTGCATCCGCATCCCGCCGTAAAACGCGGCGCAGTGGATGACGATCTGCGGCTTAGCGTCGGCAAAACAGCGCTCCGCCTGCATCCTGTCCGTGAGATCGTATTCCGCGCGGCGAGGCACGAACACCTCTGCCCCCCGCTCCTTCAACCGTTCCACAATATGGCTCCCGAGAAATCCAGCACCGCCAGTCACAAGCACGCGCTTCCTTTGGAAAAAATCCATAGTGTCTACGATGCGTTGCTGTAAGGATTCTTGATATCAATAATACGGAGCGCGCGGACAACCTCATCAAGCCCCTGATCAAACGGAATAGCCGTCTGAAATCCCTTCTCGGCAATCTTACGATAAGAAACTTCGTAATTGCGCTGGTCTTCGTCCTTCCCCACCTCCGCAAAATGGAGATAAAAATCCAAACGTTGCCGAAGTTTATTGACCAAATCCTCTTTCGAAAAATTCATGGACTCTGAACCAACATTGTACACGTCGTTTTTCAACGAGTCGATATTCTGCAGCGCAAACAGAAACGCATTGGCCATGTCCCGAACATGAATAAATGTTCGTTTAAAATTCTTTTCGTAAATCACTAAATTCTTGGTATGGATCGCCTGATATGCGAGGTCGTGAACCAAGAGATCCAGCCGAAGCCGAGGCGAGATCCCGTATGCGGTTGCGAACCGATAGGCAATGGTGGTGCAATTGTTTAATAAAAACTTTTCAGCCGACGTCTTGGTCATCCCATAAGTCGTAAGCGGATTCAACGGCGTATCTTCGGTGCACACCTGCCCCACCAGCGCGCCATAGTTGCTTCCGGTAGAGGCAAAAATAATCACCTGATCGGGACGCACATGTTTGCCTATAAGGTGAGTGCCGAACAGGTTCACGTCATACGCCAGCTTTTCATTCTTTTTACATGCCGGATAGCCCGTGATTGCCGCAAGGTGAATAACGACATCAACGTCCCGGAGTAATGCCCGAACAAGCGCCTCATCGCGAATGTCGCCGCGATAAAACGAAAAATTCTTATAATAAAAACACGAGAGGATACTCTCTCCTCCGTACATCAAATTATCCAGTACCTTGACCTCGTAGCCGTGCTGAAGCAGAAGCGGCACAAGCACGGACCCTACATATCCAGCGCCACCGGTTACAAGAATTTTCATATCTAAACAAGATTACCCTGTCCGACTAGACCTATCAAAAAACCCGGCGAGCGTCAATCCCCTCCTTTATTATCCGATAAATCGCGACGCCATCCGTCTCATACACTTTTTCGAGGTATTTCTGCCGATCGAAATCAATGTAAGAAAATCGTCGTTCATATGGCCCAACATACAGATAATCAATCTGATAACGATTCAAAAGATAACCGAGACGGCGCGGATAATTTTCATAATCCTCCACGAGCCCTCCCGCTACTTCAAGAGGAATGTCCGCGGTACGTCGCAAAAAATAGCCGTCAATAGAGTGATCTACGTAGTAACTTTCAAAGAGGAACGTCGTCAACGCGTTCTCCATTCCGAAGGCAAAATTGTCGGCCTTTCCCAGCGACCCAGCAAGTGCGCTCCGGAGATACTCGGGAGAAACGCCGTAGAGCGCATACGTCACATACAGCCGATCAATAATCTCCGCCTGTGGCGCAGGGGAGGTCACAGCCACGGGCATGATCACGGCATTGTGCGTAAAAACTGGAACAAGCGCATTCGTTACGAGGGACGGCGAAACAACGACGGAATCCCGTGGCGTATTTTGTTCGAGCCACGCGAGTGATTCCCGCACATTCTGCGGTATTGTGTGCGCGGGATACATATATGAAGCAATGTACGCCTGCGTGACAATGATGCGGAGAACGACGAGCACTACCATGACGACGAGCGATGCCGCAAAAGCGAGTGCCGCGCGAGGATGCCGCGCCCGTTGCATCTGGTAAATCCAGTGCGCGAGCACGAGCCATGCGAGGAAAAATCCAAAATATAACTGATGTCCGGCCCATACGGTAGGCGCGGGATTAAAGCCGACAATGACCTGGAGATTCAGAAGCACGATCGCCGAGAGAATGAAACCGACGAGATACGTTGCGATCGTTTCTTGGCGCATCCGCTTCCCAATCACCCAAATCGCGAGTGCGAAGGCGGCGTAGAGGAGATATTCCTTCCACTGACTTACGCGAAACTCGCGGGTCAATTCTCCGCCAATGCGGAGATAGAATTCATTCGCCCAGGGAAGAAACTGTATGGAGAAAAAATTCCACCAATACAGGGCGGAGGTTGCAAGGGCGATCGCCACGATGCCAACGAGCGCCTTGAACTCGGCCATCCGTCGCCGCGCAAGGAAAAGAAGCGCCATAATACCCATGGCGGTAAAAAGATACATGACATCAGTAATGTAAACGTAGATCAGAAGACCTTGCACCAATCCCGCAGCAATTACCGTACGTCTTGACGGCGCCTCAATGGCGCGAAGGAGCGTTAAAAAAGCCAACGCGAAGAGAACGAGTCCTGGCAATACGGAAAAACTTACATACTTACTCATGAGCACCTCTCCCGGATAGCTCCCGAGGTGGAACACTGTCCGCGCAATCATTTTGAGATTCGCAAGCGGGGTCGGAAAAAGGTAATTGCTGAGCAAGGGCGCCGAACCGAAAAGAAGCGAAAACAAATAGCTCCATGCCCTGTTCCTGGTCAGTCGCAAGGCGAGGTAATAGACGACGACGAAAACGGCAGCGGCAACAAGGAAATGACCAATGAGAAATGTGAGCGAAACGGAGCGCGTGAGGAAGATGAGCGGGGAGAGAAGGATTGGATCAACAAACGACCACAGGTTCGGAAGTTGCATGTGCTCAAGGATACGACCGTCGGAAACCCACCAGTGCCCGTCTAAAACATCCCGAATCATCGGCGCAAGGTTCACGAGCGGATCCGGATTGACGAAAGAAAAAAAACTCCACGGCTTCCCCTCGCGAAAAAGTCGATACCAGATAAGAAGATGCTGCAACACGAATAATACGCCGGAGAATACTGCGCCCACGAGGAGCAGTGAGGCAAACTGAATTTTCTTTCGCAGTTGCAAGGTCATGGCGTTACATCTTTTTTAAAATTTGCAAAACCGCGTGCGACACGCGGAGTCGGAGTCCTCGGGGCAGCCAGAAAAGCGAAATGCCGCGCATGGCTCGGAAAAATGTAAATTTCTTTTGTGAATAGCGCACATATCGTAAGACGCTCCCGTAATCCGCACCTTCGGAGAGCGCGGGTAGCGCGCGCGAATCCGCACCTGCGACAGCCAAGAGCTCCATTGCGCCAGGAAATGCTGCGCGGCGGTTAAACTTCACGACAGAAAATCCTTCTGCCGCAAGCACTTGTCGGAGCGTGGCGGGCGAATAACTATACGGGTGTCCCATCTGGAAAAAAATTTCCGGCCGTTTTCGCATGTTCATCACATTGGGAACGCCGATATAGAGTACACCGCCGGGGGCAAGGAGTCCCTTCATGAGCCGTAGGGCGCCGCGCGGATCCGGCAAATGCTCAAAGGTGTGGTGGAGCGCAATGCAATCAAACTGTTCACCCTGCCGATCCGCCAGCTGGCGGATGGCAAATTCCTCCAAACTCCCATTAAAAAGTTCAAGACCATAAAATTGTTTTGCAGCAGCAACATCAACCGTTGCGAGCTCAATCCCCTCTACGCGCGCCCCTAGCCGCTCTTTGAGGAGATGCAAAAGCGTCCCAAAGCCGCAGCCGACATCCAAAACGCGCGCGCCGCGCGGAAGCGCCGGAACGATGAAATCTGCCACGGCAGATTTGATGCGCACATCACTCCCCTTAATTTTCGGCATCACCTGCTCTGCCGTCGTGAGACCATGCCGTTCGCGAAGAAAATCCTCAACGTGGAACTCGCGATATTCTGCGACAGTCGGCCGCGGATTCATGTATACCAACCCGCAGCGCCGACAGACGACATTGGTGATATCCGCAATCAAATCCCCTTTCGTAAAAAGGATTTCCGCATCATCCACTCTGCAGATGGCACAAAGGGGGTGCTCCGACATTGAACGATGCGGTGAGGGGAAAAAACCGAGTACTCCCCGCGCGCGTTCATCCCACGTTCGTATCTTCTTGTAGAATTTTTCCTTCTGGCCCTCTTCCCGTCGCCATTCCGCAACGGCCTTCTCGATAGCCCGCGCAAGGGATTCGGGATCATCGGGAGTAAAAAAATGCGCGACTGACTCATCAAGCACCTCGCGAGACGATGGCACATCGGAAGCGACAATTGGTTTTACCGCGGCCAAATATTCAAACGCTTTGATAGGCGACGTTTCTTCCCGACCGATCTGCTCCTTAGAAGAGGTAGGAAGCACGAGCACGTCAGCCGCAGCGAAAAGATTCGGGATTTCCGCATGTGGTTGATGCGGAAAAAAAATAACGCGCTCGGAAACGCCTTCTGTGGCAATGCGCTCGCGAAGCCGCTCCCCATCTCTAACACTACCTCCGGCGATGACCACGCTGAACTCCGCAGGTAGAAATTTCGCGGCAGCAACAAGCGTAGATACGCCTTTCCATGAAAGAAGAGAACCGGTATAGAGCGCGACCTTCCGACCCATGGGCCAGCCCTTTGCGGCAAGTTCTGGCGTTACCTCTTTGCCGCTGGGCAAAAATTTTCTTGTATCTACTGCGTTCGGGGCAATGAGGATGTTTTTTTCCACAATGCCAAACTCCTGAACTAATCGATCGCGCTTCCATTCGTTCGTTGTAATAATGCGCTGCAATCTGCGCAGCAATGGACGAAGACGTCGGCTCGGAAGATCATGCACCTCAAAAATAACTGTTCTCCCCAAGAACGCGAGAATAGCAGCCGCAAAAAGGTCGCGCGAAATAATCTGTGCGGCAGGGAATCGGCGGCTGGTACGGTACGCCGACCATGCGAAGGTTACCGCGTGAAGATAATAAGCAAGCGCGCGCGGAATCGGCAACCGAAACGCATCGAACGATCTGCAACGAGTAACCGTGAAGGTTTGGGGTACGCCGTAATAAGAAAAAAGATCGGCGGCGACGATGTCTGTGCGGCGCGTAGGAATCAAAAGTTGAACGTTTACATCACTACCAGCAAGTGCTGCGCACATCTCCATAACATGGACTGAATGCGCGCGCTCGGATGGAAGCCGCATGTTTGCAATGTAGAGAATCTGTCTCATGCTTTTGCGAGAATAAAAAAGTGTTTCGTTGGACAATCCGCAGGAACGAAATGTTTTTCTATCACAAACCCGGCACTCGCGATTGCTCCAACAATCCGCTCAAAAGAATATCCGCGCTTGCCCATCTCCCAATAATGCTGGCCATCAAATACGTGTTCTTCTCGCGATGGGGTTTTTAAAAAAATATTCAGCCGCGGAAGCAATGGAACTTTCACATCAACCGAGAGCAGCGTATGGCGGCTGTCCGGAACAGAGACCACCGCGCGGTTCCGCGCCACCCTTCGCAACTCGCGGAACGCGAGGGGTACTTTAGAAAACGGAATGTGCTCCAAAACCTCCGCAGCAAGAACGCAATCAACGGAATTATCCGGAAGCGGAATAGCCGTGATTGACCCGACGATGTCCGGCTTTAAATTCGGATCAATGTCCAGGGTGGTGACTACCACTCCTTGCTCGCGCAAATACTGCGCGACAAGCCCATGCCCTAAGCCGGCTTCCAGAACTGTTTGCGGCTTGGATTCTAAAACCGCGCGGATTTGATACCAATAGGAGAGCCATCGCGCCTTGTGGTCATAGCTCGTGTGCTGATAATGATCGCGCGCCACCTGCACTCCCGGCTCAAAGCTCCCCATTCCGGATCCGCCACTCGTTTTCCGCACAATAGCGAGCAGTGAAACACCGATAGGAAAATTCCTTGTTGTAAGGTACCGCGCTTCAAGACCAAATATGCGCGCTAAAAACCCGTTTAATGCGGGACTGTTCACATCCAATTCGTCACGATCATGCAACAGTCTCGGGAACATGCGGAACAGAACGCGCGAGATGAATACCGGCAAAAAGAGCAGTGTATTAAAGTAACTTATCTTCTCTACCGTTGCGCCCCTTCCGACGACATCCCGCAAAGCGCTCGCAGTATAGCGACGCTTGTGGTGCAGCTTCTCATCCTGCGGCCCCCACAAGAGCGAAAGTGCTGGAACAGTAACGAGCAACATTCCTCCCGGCGCAAGAACCCGCATCCATTCGGCAGCCGCGGCGCGATCGTCATCAAGATGCTCAAGGATATCCAGTGCAACAACCGTATCAAGAGAGTTGTCAGGAAACGGAAGCGCAACAGCGTCCCCTGTCACGACATTCGTGAGTCTGCGCTTCCTGCAATACTCAAGTGCCAAGGGATTCACGTCCAAGCTCGTGACTTCAAATCCCTTGTCCACCAAACGCTTTGAAAAAGCGCCGGTTCCGCAACCAATATCCAAAACGCGCTTCCCGTCCCCGCCCCATTGCGCAAGAAGCATCTCGGCAATTGCCGCCTTGCCGCGAAACCACCAGTGCCGCTCCTCTACTTCATACATTTTGTGATAACAATCTGCGTGCATAAAAATCAGTCAACAAATTCATATATTTCTACCAGATTTTGCGAAAAAATCAAGCGTAGATTCCTATACGCGGCGGGGGACACTGTGGAGATAAGCCGCTCGTACGGACCGAAAAAAATGTAATCGGCGCGGTACGGAAGAACAAGCTCCCTACCACGACCGGCGCGCAACTTCGCTCGATAACGCGCAAGCAGGTCATCGGACACCTCTTTCGGGAAAGGACGCAGACTATTTCCCGAGATGTAACCGCCCGGCTTAAGCTCCGCGAAATAATCGCAAAAGAGCATGTAAATCGGGTCTAGCTCGGCCTTCCGCGCATAATCAAGCCCTTTGCCGTCACCCAAATTCGATTCCAATGATTTTCTGAAAAACGCTTCAGGAACCCCAAACGCCGCGTAAGCAGTGAGAAATCGATCCGCGATCTCCTCGTGCGACGCAAGAGTGTAACAGGCGGGAGGAACAAACACATTTCCGTGGGTAAAAAACGGCAGATAAAATGTTGTCTTTGAAGAAGATGACAGAAATACGGAATCCTTCGGAATGTTTTGATTGACCCAGCGGAATGCGGTGAGCGTGTCGCTCGGGATCCGATAGTCGTTCGCCGACATCATGGCCGATCGCGCTTGGAAAATGACCGCGATTCCAATGTAAAAGAGAAGAGCCCCAACAATTGCCACGCGGGTACGCCTCTCCCACCCAGCGCGCCGATCCCGCATTCGGGACCCCGCTTCGCGGTGGGAGGCGGATATGCGGCCGTGCAACCATTCCGCGCACCAAAAGAGAACTGTCATCAAGGCGAGCATGAGAACATACGCATTCACCCTGCTACCCCAATGGTCGGGCTGAATGTTAAACCCGGTCACCACCTGAATGTTCAAAACCACCGCGATGCTTGCGAGAAGCGCGGTGAGAACCGCCGCGTGAACCATTGCATCCCGCTTCTTTGCCAAAAGCCATGCGAGCGCGATAAGCGCCGCGGCCGCGAGATACATCTCCCAAGAACCGGCTCGAAAAGCGTGCGAGATTTCAAGCCCAACGCGTCGTGAAAGTTCTTCATAGAGCGGATTCTGCCGCAGTGTCCACACTTTTATCCAGTAGGGAATGGAAAGCGCGAAACCGCCGACGAACATGGCGATTGCCCTGCGCACCTTGCTTCGCTCTACAAAAAACAGAAGCGGAATGAGAAGCGCGAGAAACACGACAGCGAAAGCCCAGTAGTAAAAATAGACATAAAATAGCGCGCCGAAAGCGGCTGCTGCTGCAAGAAGCCAGCGCTTGCTCCCCTCCGAGAGAGCGCGAAACACCGCAAACAAAAAGAAAACAAAAAACAAGAATGAAAACCCGGGAACAAAAAGCCGGGAAAACGAAGGATCAAAGACTCGTTCAAAAACACCCAAAAATCGTTCAAAAGAAAGGTGCTTATAAAATGAAGGGGGAATGAATGCGCGGTAGGCCGAGAGATTCGGAAATGCGATGAGCAGAAGCCCGGAGAGAGCACTCCACAGACGATGCTTCGTCAAAGAAAAAAATAACCAGTACGCAAGGAGAAGTGCGGCTGCGGGAAACACGAAATCCCCGAATACATAGATCAGCGTTGGGTCCTGGATGTGCGCAAGAAACGGAACAGTTCCGAGCATCACCGCCATGAAATCACTCCCCCACATCGTCGGACGGTTCTTATATTCCGCGAGATAGGCATCTCCATCCGCAAAATGCCCATCCATTACCTCGCGCAGCCGGCCGCCGTAAGCGGCCACTTCATCCAATGTCGGCGCCTCTAAACTCAACGGGTGATACTCACCAAACCCGGCGGGCGCCTGCCATGCAGGAATCAAAATATTCGGCAAAAAATAAATTGCGCCGACGGACAAAGCAAGTAACACTGACAGTCGGTGTTTACCCGCAAGCTGAATACTCCGCCGCATAATTTTTACCGCGCGCGCTCTCCCCAAGCGAAGGATGCTCACAACCACAGATACTACGTTCTTCAACCGAAACGCCGACGTCTCTTGCTCATTGCGATAATTGGCAGGCACGGAAAACTCTTTATACGAATAACCACGGTCAAGCGCCTCGCAGAGTAATTCGGCGTAGTAGCCAAACCCGCTCGCGTTTTGCGGAGCTTCAACAACGAATCTCCGTTGATACACTGCGGGACTATGAAAATAATGGAGACGGTGACCGGAAAGGAGACGGACGAGCAGGGTGTATATTTTTGAAATCACGCGCCGGAGAAACGGCCTGTCTCGAAAATCTTCCGGCCGGGGGTATGGAATGAGCACCTCCGCTTTCCCCAGATGTGCGAGAATTGCCGAGATCGCCGCAGCGGGAAGGTCGTTGTCTCCAGGAATAATTGAATAGTACTTTGCAGAAGAAAGGGAAGCTCCATATTTATGACAGTAGCCAGAGCCGCGATTTTCCGAATTCCGAAATAATTTCACGGCAACATCTGGGTGCGCTGCTTGAAATCGAGAAACTGCCGCCTCGGTGGCGTCGGTGGAGGCATCGTCTATGACGATAATTTCGTACGACAAAACTGCGCCGATCGCCGCGGAGCGAATGGACTCCAATGCATCCTCAATGTTCTCGGCTTCGTTATAGCAGGGAACAACGAAGGCGATGTCCGGTCGAGAATCCGACATGGTTTTAAATAAAGAGGTGGCGTGGGCAGAAAAAATGCACTTGAAACCACGCTACCACTCTAACGGGGCATGCTCCGCAACATTGCTATTCTGTGATCGTCCAATAATAGTCGCCGGTATAACCCGCCTCCGTAAAAAGTTCCTTCCAGCCGTCAGGTGGAAAAATTGTCTCCGCGGTAAGTTGCCAGCGTTCAATATTTTCTTTTTCCTGGCGGTTCCTAAAAGAGTCAACCTGCACGTAAGCAGACCCGCGACTCACTCGCACAATCTCCCGCAGTGCTTGGATCACCTGCGGACGCTTCAAA
>JBBTXB010000025.1:1200-3767 GCA_038062475.1 Patescibacteria group bacterium | reverse complement strand
TAAACCGACCGAAGCTCGTTACGTGCTGCCACCCAAGCTCATCATATATTCGCTGGACAGGACCGTCATGAAATATTTTTGGATCATATTGAAGATAGACGAGGAAGAAAATGTAGGGTTGCAGATAGGAATATTTTTCGCGGTCTGTAATCACCACGATGCGACGGTATGCGGCGCCGTGTTCGCGCAAAAATGCGCTCATGCTTTGGTAACCGCGCGCATGAAATGTCGAAATGGTGAAGGGAAAACCGCTTGAAACATAGAAGTTCGCGTCCCGCGCCGCGATAAGGAAAAGGAGAGCGGCGAACGCGGGAACAACAATCCGTCGCGGGAGAGCGCGCGCCATGCGGAGGGCGAAGAGAAACCCGATCGCTTCCACAATCGCGAAAGCCGGAAGAATCGCCGCGGAACGGAGTGTGTGAGGAGAGATGCTCGTCATTGCTGCCGGAAGCGGCGCAATTACGAGCCAGCCAAACAGCAATCGCCGCGCCATTTGACTCTCTCTTCTTGCGGTGATCAACGCAACGATTCCGAATATAAAACCGATCGCCTCCGCGAGGGAAAGCGAACGAGGATTCGTGAATACGGCGCTGAAGTGACTCGCGTAATTCGCCAAAAAATACAACGGCCACGGTTTGCCATAAGTAAAAACGGACACTTCGTTATACCGACCTTGCACAGCTTCCCAATGGAGGATGTGATCAACCGCGAACGGAGCGACCATGAGAAGAAAAAGGAACGCTGCGCGAAAAATCGGGAGCCGGTGCACTCTGATCTCATTCCGAAACGCGGCCAACAAAAAGAACATCCAAAGGGGAATAGCGACCTTGACCGGGGCGTAGGCGTACATCCCGACCGCAAAGGCGATCGCCGCTCCGTACCATGCGCGGCGGTTGCCATCGAGAGCATGAAGAAAGAACCATGTGCCGAGGGCGAGGAAAAACGGAACGGTGATCGGCTCAAACCCCGCCCGGCTCAAGAAGATATGCCACGGAGAGAGCGCCAGAAAGACACCGGCGGCGAGTGCAGCTCGGCGATCCTTAAAAAGCCGCAGAGCGATCGCATATACGAGCAAAACAGTCGCGACTCCGGTGGCGGCCGAAACCACGCGCACCGCGAGCGGACGCAGGCCGAACAGTGCGGCTGCGGGCACCGAGGCGTAGGTAAAAAGAGGCGTCCGGTTATCACGGACGTCGCTGAACGCCGCCAAGTGGAGCGGTAAAAAATTGCCGCGGTGGTCACGGCCGGTGCGAAGAATTGAGTATGCGTCATAGAGGTCCACCGCCTCGTCTTGATTCAGCGCATCCGGCGGAAGATTTTCAAGCGCTATAAAACGGGGGATGGCGGCGAGGATGACCAAAAAGAAAGGCGCAAGCCACTGCGCGCGGACTCGCCACAAGTTTTGCAAACGTACGGACATCTTCACAGTTTCAAAACAGTTTCAAAATTATATCAATCGCAATTGAAATACAAAAGAAAAGACCTGCGGACGTTGCATGTTCGAACTTAAAGGGGGTGCCATCGTATGGCGTCGTAATTTTGTTGCGGCCGCAACAAAATTACTACAACAGTTGTCGCGGTCGGAAGATCGAGAATTCCATTCTTATACCCACGCTCCTTTGAGCCGATGGATAAGCTCCCGATGGACAACGGGGATGGAATGCGCCCCGTCAACGGCAAGGAGCGCCCCACCCTTCCCATAATAGTCAATGATTGGCCGCGTACCGGTGCGGAAAAGCGCGATGCGCTTTCTGATCGCTTCGGGGGTGTCGTCAGCGCGGCGTCGAAGCCCTCCGCCGCAGCGGTCGCATACGCCACTGCGCTTCGGGCGAGCCCAGCGGATATGGTAGGTTGCTCCGCACTTACCGCAGACGCGGCGGCCGATGAGCCGTTCCATGACCATGGACTCCGGAATCTCCAGATGGATTGCCGCCCGAATCTGCAATATGCGGGAAAGGGCGCGCGCCTGTACAAGGTTCCTAGGGTAGCCGTCAAGAATCACGCCGCGCTTGTGGGGGATGGTCTGGAGGTGCTTACGGACAAGTTCGTTCGTGAGGACATTCGGCGCGAGCCGTCCGCGGCTGATGTAGCTTTGCGCACGCTTCCCGAGCGGAGTGCCGCGAGCAATCTCCGTGCGGTACAAGTCGCCGACCGGAACGATGGGGATGCGGAGACGCTTTGCAAGGAGTCCTGCCTGCGTCCCCTTCCCCGAACCCTGGATTCCTAAGAATACGATGTTGAGGGGGATTGGCTTGCGCGAGAATTTCTTTTTTTTCATACGAATAATGTTCCGATTAAAAACCCGAGCGCAGTGCCGGCAGCCACTGGCGGTAGAGCTGCCATGGGACGCGGCTTTTTTTGGCCAAAAAATATGGCGTGCGTGGCGGTAAATCCGAGAAGCATGCCGATCACGGCTCCTATGATGACCGGAGCGCCTAGCGGAATCGCGGCGGCGACAACGAGGAGCGGGAGCGCAAGGTCGCCCGTGCCGAGGAGGTGCACTCCCCCCTCGCTTCTTCCGTGGGCGGGAGTAAGGCGATGAAAAAGATGCGCGGGACTTTCCGGCA
>JBBTXB010000025.1:0-1100 GCA_038062475.1 Patescibacteria group bacterium | reverse complement strand
TTTTACACTTTGGAGAAGGTAAGTATAGAACACAAGGATGTCTCTAACGGGATCATTGGAAAAATTGGCTAAACGCTTCTTCTAGATTCTGGCGGTCTATTTCACTGATCGTCATTTCTTTACGCAGTTTGTGGAGCAACTTCTCAAACTCCAGGCGGTACATGCCGTCGGACTTTAGAGAAAGCAACTCGTCCTGCACCACCTGTCTCTGCGCCGCGGTCAATGATTTAATGCCGTAGAGAATATTATGGATTTCTTTTTCCGTAAGACGGACGGGCATGGGATTAGTATGTAGAAGGTAGAAGGTAGGAGGTATGGTGTCGGGAAAGAAAGTATAACATATCAAAATAAAAACGGTCGTGATTGGGAAATCATGACCGTTTGGGCGAGGCGTCGCGGTGTTGTTCCCGCAATGTATGAAGATGCGGTGTAACCACCTCGGTCCACACGATTGGAGGGAACCAACTATTGACCCGGATCGGGATACTCCACCAAAGCGGGCGGAGCATCGCGGAACGGATGCGTGAGCGACGCGAGTTCGCCGTCTATCTTGTCCAGACACTCGTCCAGCTTCCCGCGTTCCGCCAGAAGCCGCCCGCGCTCTGCAGTGAGAACCTCAAGCCGCGAAGACGATTTCTTGGCCAGAGAGCGCCGTTCGCGGCACCCCGCGCGGTAAGCGACGACGGCTGTTCGAATTTTTGCCGCGAGAAAACGCGGGCCAGTGACAAATCCGCGAGAGACAAGATACGGAATCACCCCAACCACAACCCCCCAAAGGAGGAGAAATGGCCATGCTAATGCAGCGACCCACGGATTTTGCTGCGCCAGACCCCACTGGTAGCCGATATTCAGATAGGCGGAAACGCCGACGATGGCGCCAAGAATCCACAAACTTGCAGTAAGCATGCGTGAACTCCTTCCATTTCAAGGAACCGCGCTTCCGCGCACACCATGCGCGCAGAAGAAGACACAATAAACGAAAAGGCGAGCCGTGTCAAGCCCGCCAATAACTCTTACTCTGAGACTGTAGAAAAATGACCGAAAAACCCTTCGACAAGCTCAGGGAATACGTTATTGCCTGAGCGGAGCGAAGCGAAGTC
>JBBTXB010000024.1:0-1478 GCA_038062475.1 Patescibacteria group bacterium | reverse complement strand
AACTCTCGAACAATCATCAATTCGACCAACAGTCGAAGTTGATATACTGGGTATGGAATACGTAACCTGCACAATGTGCGGACCGAGCAAAACCGCCGTTTTGTCCCGAAAGGGAATTTTTAAAAAAGGAGGTCCGGTGATCCGTTTTCAAAACGTGATTTGCAAAAGTTGCGGCTTGGTATACCGGAATCCGCGGCCAGGGACGCTGGAGCTTGATGATTTGTATAATAAGATATATCTCGAGAAGCGCCACTCGCTTGCGAACGAAGAGGCCGCGTTCGCATTCCTGAAAACCGTTAATCAGAAGAACAAAGGAGAGCAGGTGGCCGAGTTTTTGAAGGGTGCGGTAGACGGGCAGACGCGTATCTTGGATGTCGGTTCCGGCCTCGGGCTCCTCGGCGGTTTTTTGCATCAGAAGCTCGGCGCGGATGTGCTCGGCGTGGAGCCGTCCGAGCTGTCGTCGCGCGTCTCCGAGCGGGTTTACGGAATTCCGGTATTTCACGGAACCTTTGACGCGTTTCTCGCGAAGCGCGGCGGGCGCGTTTTTGATTGCGTTATCCTGCACCATGTGTTTGAACATTTCGGAGATCCGCTTCCCAAGCTCCGCGAATGCGCGGAACTTCTTTCGGAGCGGGGGATTCTCTACATTGAAGTCCCCAATGTACTTGATTTCAAGAAACCCATCTCGCATTTTTTTGATTCGCTGCATTTATATAACTATTCACCGGCAACGCTCGCGGGAATTTTGAGACTCGGCGGGTTCAAGATCATCCGATGGAATACAGGAAAACGCTATCGGATTCAGATTCTTGCTGCGCGATTCTCGCACCCGCAGCAGGCAGCGTCGCTCCCAGGAGCGAGCGCGAACGTCGCGGACCAAACGATTCGCTACTGCCGGAGGAAGCGCGCGCTGGAAATCGCCCAAGCGCTCGGAGCGCCGCTTCGTGCGCTTGCACGGATGGCGCCTCGTTTTTCTTCCTCATAACACGCCTTCAAGGTGTCGCTTACTACAAAAATCTCTCGCGGAACTTTTTTTCTTTCTTTTTCGGGAGCACTTTCTCGATTTGTTGCGTTTGCCACCGTCATCTTAGTCACGCGCGGATTGAGTCTCTTTGAGTATGGCGTCGTAACCCTGGTGCTTTCGGTAACCGGACCGGTAAACAGTCTCTCCGGCCTCGGGATGGATGAATTGATCGTCGCTGATACCGCCAAGAGTTTAGGCGAGGGGCGGCGTGGCTATGCGAAAAAACTGCTTCTTTCTTTTTTTCGGGTACGATTTTTGATCATTGCCGCGCTTATCGCAGTCGGCTGGCTGTTCCACAAGCCACTTGAGAGCCGCTACGGTCCGGCGATCAGCGAATATTTTTTTCTCCTCGCACTCCTCATCCTTGCGCAATACTTGCGGAACGCGTTCAGTCTCGTGCTTCAGATCCATCAAAAGTTCGGCGTCCTTTCCGCGCTCGGGATCGTTGAGGTCG
>JBBTXB010000023.1:3297-5885 GCA_038062475.1 Patescibacteria group bacterium | reverse complement strand
ACGGGAAGGTGCAGGTAATTGACGTGCTTGGGGAGCGCGAGCGCATCAATCGTCTCGTCGGTCATGTGAATCGGGTGCGGCGCGGTGAAATGAATGCGCTCTATCCCCTGCACTTGATTCACTTCCCACAGAAGCGCGGCGAAATCATCTTTGTAAGGATTCCCCGGAGAAAAATGGTCTTTGTCCGGCGCTTTATACGCGTTCACGGTCTGCCCCAGAAGCGTTACCTCCACGCACCCGTTCTCCGAGAGCGAACGCAGCTCTTCCATAATGGAAGCGACGGGACGGTTTCGTTCCAGTCCCCGTGCGAAAGGAACGACGCAATAGGAACAAAATTTGTTGCAGCCGGTCTGGATAGTGACGAATGCCTGGCGCGTTGCGTGCCGCGCTGGGAGAATCTTTAAATAATCCGCTTCAACATCCGCCGTGTTCGCAAGCTCCGGCCGCGCCTCGGCGATCCAGCGCGGGAGCTGCGGAAGGTCCCGAATGGGAAAGAAAAAATCAACGGATGGAAGGCGCTTCCGGATCGCGCCGTCCTTGTCGCGCCCCGCCATGCAGCCCGTCACCCCAAGGAGCAATGTCGGCTTCTTCTCCTTGAGGCGCGCAAAGTTCCGCATCGCTCCATAGACGCGATCCTCCGCGCTCTGGCGCACGGAACAGGTGTTCACCAAGATGAGCTCCGCGTCTTCCGGCTTCGGCGCCGCGGAAAATCCGATACGATCAAGAAGACCCTCGATGCGCTCGGAGTCATTTTTGTTCATCTGACAGCCGTAAGTGATGACGTGATAACGAGGGGGCATATTCTTGTGTTTGTATCAAAAAAATCGCGCTCTGGCAATTGGCAGTCCACGGTTTGGCGGTCCACGGCTTTTAAAGAAAGTTGATGGTAACAAAATGTAACGACCGTTACTTTTTGTCACCATTACTCCAGAGCAAAGGCGAATTTCGTCTCCGACACATTGACGAGCGGCTTCATTTTTGCCATACTTTTATATATGCCTATTTCAATGGAGCGTGCGCCGCGCCCCGAACGGCGCGAGGAACCGGAGCGAAAAATGAAAACGGCAAAACGCGAGAGCGAGCTTGCCCTGATGGGCGGGGTTACCGCCGCATCACTGGATCATCCTGACCGCCGCAATGAGGATGCTCTTTTCATGGATCCAAAGCGGGAACTTACGATCGTCGCCGATGGAATGGGCGGCGTCGCGGGCGGGAAAGAAGCCAGTGAAACTGTCGTTAAGAAACTCCCCGAGGCGCTTGATGCGGCAGAGAAAGCGGTGGAGAGCTTGCCGGGCCGCGAAGCGCAAAAAGAGTGGTCAGAGCTCATTCGCGGCGCCATTCTTATCACCGAGAAAGACGCCGCCAAAAATCCAGGGCTCGCCGCCAAATTCAAGCAAGAGCTCCAAAGACGCCAGGAATATCTTAAAAATCTGAAAGCGCCGCGCGAAGTGCAGGACATGGCGCTTGCTATGCGCCGCGCGCTCGCGGAAACGAATGCATCTGTCGTTTCCGCAGCCGAGAAAGACCCGGCCTTGAAGGGCATGGGTTCGACTGCGGTGGCCTCCAAACTCATGCGCACCCCCGACGGCCGCGTCTTCGCGGTCTTGGGAAGCGTCGGCGACAGCATGATCCGCATTCGCAGAAGCGACGGCAAAATCGAGGTTCCGCTTCCATCAGACTCCGCGATGGACCACGCCATTGCGACCGGCATGATCAGCGAGGAAGATGCCGATCCAAAAAACTTGCGCCGAGGAACGATGGAATGGCGCATGAGATTCTTGATCGTGGCGCAGGCCCTCGGAAAAGAACGGGGTGTTATTCCGCGCGTCACGATCGCGGAACTGGCTCCCGGCGACCGGCTCCTCCTCGCGAGCGACGGGATTGAAGACAATGATCTTGATGCTGATTACGAACGAACCCTCGGCGAAGAAGCGCCGGACAGAGATATGACGACGCTCGCCGAACGGATGCGCGCGCGGGCAGAGGATGGCATCGCGCGCAACGAAGGCAAGGGCTGGGACGACATCACGGCAGTCGTCATAGAAGTGAAGCCCGCCGAAGAAGAAATCGAGCTTGGCGAAGAAGGGGTTGAAATCATCGCCGAGGAACCGGTGGATAAAAAGCAGGTTGCGGAGGCCTTCGCGCAGAAAGATATCGCCGAATTCCATCGGGGCCTCAAAGAGCTCAATCTCGCGGAGCTCCGGTCGCTCAAAGAAAAGATTGCGGAACAGATGCCGGCGCTTCCTCCCAAAACAGAAACGAAAAAACGTGTTCTCCTTGAGCCGGAACAATTTCAGCTGAAATTGGTTGAGGAGGAGATAGAAGAAAAAGAACTCCTCTTATAGAGGAGTTCTTTAAATATTCCTTCCGAGGACTTAGATTGTACGTTTTCGCATGAGCACGATTCCCGCTCCCAAGGCCGCGCCGGTCATGAATCCCGAGACGGCATTTGCAATAAAATTCGGCCGCGTCGGAAATCGCGAAGCGAGCGGAGCATCCAGGAGGCGAATCAACAGATCGCCTCCGATGTATTCCCAGCCGGAAGTGGTAAGCACATAAGAAATCGCCTGCACGATCTGCGTCGCCTG
>JBBTXB010000023.1:0-3197 GCA_038062475.1 Patescibacteria group bacterium | reverse complement strand
GTTTGAAAGAGCGAGTATTCCTTAATGAAACATTATAAATACAATGAGCTCTTTCACAGTGAACGAAATGTTGGATGTCTGTTTCACCCCCCTCACTGTCTCCGACCCGAGATTCGCCCGAATGTGATTGGAATTTCCAGGGTCTCGCCGCCACGGATAACGGTAATCGAAACCTTGTCGCCGGGATGATAGTCGGCGATCACTTCCGCCAGGCCGCGACTTGCGTCCAGCGCGTCTACCCCTATTCGCGTGATGACGTCATTTGGCCGCAGAAGCGCTGCGGCGGGGCTGTCAGGCAACACTCCGACCACTAACGCGCCGCGCTCGGGAAGGTCTGCGGGTGCGGGAACAAGAGTTGCGAGATCCGCGTATTGCACACCGAGTCGCGGCCGGTTCGCTCCCTCGCCCCGGAATACGTCTCCGAGCACGGGCTGAACAAAACTCCACGGAGTGGCCCCGGAAACGATTTCGCCGCGCTTTGTAAGTACGCCGACAATCTCACCGCGGCGATTCACCACCGGAGCGCCGGCAAACCGCGCCGCGACGGACGAAGCAAGGAACAGTTTCGCGGTTACGCGCTCGGACGAACGGACCAGTTCGTCGCGATTCTGCACTTCCGGAGATGCAGTGATTGCGAGTTCCGCAACGATAGATTCTCCTCGTGGGCCGAATACATACAAGTCCTCTCCACGACGCAAGGCGCTGCTAGCCCCGAACGGAAGCGTTGGACGATTGTCAGCCGCAATGCGAATAAATGCCGTGTCGGTCACAGGATCAAAGACGATTGCCTGCGTTGGAAACGCGCGCCTATCGGCAGCGACGAGGAGAAACGACCTCCCCTGCCGCAGCGCCTCCGCCGAGGTGGCAACCCAGCCGTCGGAGGTGACGAAGAATCCGATTCCGAGCCGTTCGGCTGGTAAAAAAGCGGAGGCAAGGGGCGTGAGACCCGACCCGCGAGAGCGAGCGGGATAAATCTCCACGAGTGTCGGCGCGACCGTTGCCGCGAGTTCCGGGACGCGTTCACTTTCCGCCCGCGGCACCGCCCCTCGGCCGGAGGCCGTGTCTGTCGCTCCATACGGCGTGACGGAAACCGCGCCGAACAGCCCGCCGGTGAATCCCGCGAGAAGTCCCAGAATGACTATTACGATCAAGACGGATAGAGGATACGTTTGCTGTTTGGCCATACCACTGTTGTCGAAATTTACGAGTGGGGCCACTGCCGCACGAAGGAAATTTCGTTACAACAGTGAGTACCCGCCCAAATTTTTGGATTCGTTACTTCTTTGCGAGAGTGTTCCGTAAAATTTTCTTGATTTAATTTCTGCCCCATCCGCTTTTGAAGTATCTCTCCCTTCGCATGGCGTCTATTCTGTTTTTGTACAGTTCACAGTAAATCAATTCCAAGGGCCTTTTGTCTCGGGTTGCAGGCACTCGACCTTTGTGATGCTCGTTCAGTCTTTCTTTCAGAGTGCTGCTGTAGCCCACATACACACTGCCGTCTTGCTTACTCAGTAAAAAATAGACGCTGTGCATATCCAAAAACTTGGGTGGGTAAAGGTTTTGTGGCTAAATTTCGTTCGCTCTGCAAGCTCCGAAATTTAGACAAAACCCTTTACCACCGTGCGGTCGCCAAGAGGAGAGTCGCAAGAAGAGCGCTGGAGATCACGTGTCGTCGCAGGATCCGCGGATCTCCCAAGCTCTCGCGTAGCGCTCCGGAAACCAGGAGCAGGACGGACGCCGCGAGCGCGAGCAATGCCCCACTCACCTGAATTGCCAGGGGAAGCGTCAAAAGGACCACGAACGTCTCCGTAAGCAACGCGATTGCTAAACCGAGATCAGGAAGCCGGGGCAGCTCCGAACCGCGAACCATCGCGAGCGCCATCGTCGCCGTCGCGCCACCCATAAAGGCGAGCGTAGCGGCCGCGGAGTTCATGCCCAGGATGTGCACGAATCCCAAAAGTCCCGCCCCCAAGAAGCAGAGCGACACGGCGTAAAAAAAGAGTGATGCGAGCGGAAAGCGAATGAGGAGAAAGAGGAGGAGGAGAGACGCGGCCGTCGCAGCAAATATAATTCGCGCAAACCCTCCCGAAATAAAGAGGACGAGCAAAAAAGCGGCGAGCGTATAGCCGGCAACTGAAGCGACGATGATACCGTGCTCCAACCACGATTCAGAATTCTTCCAGCACGAACCGAAGGTGCACAGCACCGTAAGCGGTATAAAAAAAGTAACGACGAGCGGCGAGAGCGCCGCAAAGGAAACAAAAACGGCCACGGCGGCCGCGAGGGCAAACAAAAGTCTCATAATTACTGCAAAATCCAAGGGTTCGCTTCAGCCATCTGGCGCAAAAAATCAAACCATCCCTCCCGTACCACAGCTGCGTCTACCCCTCCGCGCATGCCTACCTGTCCGGCAGACAAGCCCTCTTCCGCGCGGCCAAGCGCTAAGACAATCTGCAGATGGAGATCCTGATAGAGGCCGGGAACGCGCAGGGCGAGAAGCTCGTCCCGCATCGGCGGGATTGTTTGAAGATTAAAATCCCCTGCGGCAAGGTCGTGGAGTACCCCCGCGAGGCGCGCGCGATAAAATGCGGCGAGCGGATCATTCGGGTCGCTGGCGAGACCGGCGGCGGAAAGTTCTGCGGGAGTATCCGCGCGTCCCGAAGGAATTGCATGGGACCACCACAACCGTGCGAAGAGCCCTCCCGCCACCGCGAGAGTGACGAAGAGAAACAAGGCGGCGTGAGTCCCCCGAGCCGATCTCATAAGACCTTTTGCATAATAATTTTCCGTTACGAAATTGACAAGTTTCGAGCGAAAATGTTGAAGCGTGAGGAGGCGTATACAGAGTATACGACGACGAGCGTTGAGACGTTTGTCCCGCAAGCGGGATCCCGTTACGCGGTGACAGCCGAAATATGGCAATTGCAGCAGGAAAGGTTGTTGTGCAAGAGGTCTATATGAGCGCGCGGCGGCGATAAACGTCCTCGAGAACCACTGAAATCCCGGTCGCGACGGGAATCGCCAAGAGAATGCCAGCAATGCCCGCGACTCTGCCTCCGATCAAAAGCGCCACTACGGTAACCATGGGATTCAATCCGACTGCTCGCGCCATAATGCGCGGAACAAAGACCGCGTTCTCAAGCTGTTGGATCAACAGATACAACAAAGCGGTGAGTGCCGCCGTCGTGGGAGAGATG
>JBBTXB010000022.1:0-2741 GCA_038062475.1 Patescibacteria group bacterium | reverse complement strand
CGGTGTGCCGGCGCCGCTCTAGCGGCGTTCCGCGATCTACCCGCCCCCCACTTGCTCCGAAGAGCAAAGTGGGGGGCGGGGTTTCTTCCCGAGCTTCGAACATGGTGTTCGGGGTTCGGTCTGGAAACCCACACTTGGGGAGTTTCACAATGCAGAGAATCGTGATCGGCGGCCGTGAGTTCTACGTGATGCCCGACGGCACCGTCTGCCACAGCCGCACGGAGGCGCTGGAACGCCTCGGCAGGGGCTAGCTCCTGCCGCCGCCCCCCACTGACTCAAAGAGCAGTGGGGGGCGGGATTCACCCGAGCGCATTCGCAAGAGTGCGTTGAGGCGAGTCTCCAACTCCCACTTGAGGTCTCATCCCGTTTAGAAGCAATCCGAGACTTCTCAATAAACGTAGACGTAAGCCGAGAGGCGCCTTCCGTGAGTCGGCTTTCAGCTCGGTTTACCACACGTTTTCCTTGGCTTCTAACGGGACTCACCTGAAAAAGAATCACTAGCGACGAAAGTAACGCAGTTACGGTTGCAAATAGAATTCTCACTTTCGGGACTTCAAGCGGAAATTGGAACTTGAATTGGTCTTTTAGCCCCCGATTATTGCAGGGCAATAGTTGGGACAAAAACAGGAGAACTTCAATGAAGCGTTTCGCGATCGCTTTCGTGTTCGGTCTCATTCTCGTCGTCGGTTGCGTCGGCCGCACCTCGCGCGTGGCCATCCCGGTCGCCTCCGAGAGCGCCTCCGCCATGAAGATCGAGAAGGTCGTGGACGACAAGTACACGAGCTTCACCGGCCCCTTCCGCATCGCGGTCGCCTACGACTACAAGACGGGCGGTTGCGACCCCGATATCCGCGCCGAGAAGTCCGTCGAGGACCTTCTCACCGCTCGCGGTGTCCCGCCCTACGACGTGCGGGCCTTCGCGCGGCCGGACTCCTCCGTCTGTGCGTTCCCGTACGTGGCCGAGGGGAAGGTCGTGGTCGCCTACAAGGGTGACCTCACCGACACGGAGCGCAAGATCGTCGAGGAGACGATCGGCTGGCTGAAGCCCACGCCCGTCGCCCCGACGACGCCAAAGTCCAAGCTCGTCAAGAAGTAAAGCGCCTACGGCGCGGAACCTCGCCCGCTATCCACAGAGCAATCTGTTAGCGGGCGCCATTTCCGAGCCCGTGACCACAAGGGTCGCGGATTCAGAGATGGTTCGTTCAAAGTTGACGTACAAGTCGGCTCCCCAGAAGTACAATTCCTATCTGAATGGATAGGTCGCTCCGTAAGGGGTCAGGTGGTAAGAATCCTGCCACAACCTAGGATTCACAGCACATTGAGAAGGAGGTGCCGTATGGCACGCCAAAACGCAGAATTCGCGATCGACCAAGGACCCTCGAAGCTCGACCTGATGCTCTCTCTGTTCGACACCGACATGGGTGCGCGGACGGTGAGGTTTCGTCTGGTGCGAGAAATCGGGGGAGAAGACCAGCCGGGTTTCTGGTATGACATCCAGATCATCTCCGTACGGAGACGACATCCCAGTGCGAAAATCTGGGACATCGAAGGCATCACCGAAACCCAAGGCGGAAAGAAGCGAGTTTCGATCTACTACCTGAGCGACACGCGCGAAGGTCGTATGAGAATCGAGGAAGAGCTTCGGACCCACGGAGTGATGGAAACACCCAGCGACGCTCGAAAGGCAAGAACTCTCATGATCGTCATTCAAAAGATGATCGCCAGGTATCGGAACAGCCACAGTGGCAACCCGGATGAGGAAATCTTCAGGCTCTTCGAGAAGGCGAAGGTTGTCCACTGGGCCGAGGATCACAGCTCCCTCACCAAGGCGATCGAGAACATCTGACGTCAAAGACATCCCTCGCCCGCTATCCACAGAGCAATCTGTTAGCGGGCGCCATTTCCGAGCCCGTGACCTTTATGGTCGCGGCTTCAGAGATGGCTTATCCAGTCCCGATGCTACGATCGGGATCCCGACCAAAGCGTCGGGGCTTCCACTTGAGGTCTTGAATAAGAATCACTAGCGACGAAAGTAACACAGTTACGGTTGCAAATAGGATTCTCACTTCAAGCGGAAGCCCCGACGTCCTGACCCTGCGTCAGGAGTCGGGGAGCCGGTCGAAGCATCGGCTTTGGAACTTACAAACGGTCTTTCCACCATCCCGTTAGAGATCCGCCCTGCCGCAGGCACGGCGGCAGTCCCGACATCAAGTCGGGGCTTATCTCTAACGGGATCAACAACAATTTGCCCGGTGCAAACTGGGCGGAAAGGTTTAAGTCATGAGCTGGCTCAAGGACGAGAAGTTCAAGGTCGCTGACCCCCGCAAGATGTCGTTCACGTTCCGCGAGTGGCTGTGGGGACTGTGGGCTTTCATTCGCTTCTGGAACAAGAAGTTCCGCGCGCCGTACTGCAACATGACGGTGCGTCAGGCGCTCATCCTGATGCGACTGCGTAACGAACGTCTGGCAACGTTCCCAGAAGCACTCGCCATCCTCAGGATGAGGCCGCTGGATCCCGCGCCTTACCTTTGGTGGGACGGCAGCGCAGGTCTGAAGTTCGGCTGGGCGCACGAGCCATGGGGTCCATCGTATCGTTTCCTCGTTTTCCGCAAGTAGTTCCTTCCTCGTTCAGCCCCAGTTTCGGAAAACTGGAGCTGGGCAAGGGTCTCGCGTCCGCGAGACCCTCATTCTCAAAGTTTGCGAGTCATTCGTGGATTTTGAGAAGCCCGTCCCGAAATCAT
>JBBTXB010000021.1:0-16538 GCA_038062475.1 Patescibacteria group bacterium | reverse complement strand
CAAGTGCCCCGTACGGGGTACAAGGACTTCTAACGGGGTCAACCCCGTTAGAAGTCCTTGAAGCGTTAATTGCCGAACAAGCGCTCGCGAATGCGATCAATGTCTTGGCGCAAACGAGTGTCGGTTTGAAGAGCGCAACTGATTTTTGTGCACGCGTGCATGGCGGTGGTGTGGTCGCGTCCGCCAAGCTCCTTTCCAATTGCGGGGAATGAGCTCTTGAGTTCCTCCCGGAGGAGATACGCGGCAATTTGGCGGGGGAAAGACAGCTTTCTCTCTCTGCTCTGGCTCAAGAGATCTTCAACACCGATCCCGTAGTGGTTTGCCACCGCCTCCACGAGAGTTTTTGGGGTAACCGAACCGCGTCGTCGCTCGGGCATGAATCCCGAAAGGATCGGCTTTGTAGTTTCAAGGGTCGGGGAAACGTTTTTAAATTGGTGATAGGCGATGACCTTGTTGAGCGCCCCCTCCAGCTCACGGACATTTGATTGGATAACCGAGGCAATGTAGTGAACGACCCCCTTGTCCAAGAGAAAATTTTTTTCTTTGCATTTTTCTTCAAGGATGGCGATTCTGGTCTCAAGATCGGGGCTGGAAACGTCCGCAAGCATGCCGCATTCAAAACGAGTTACCAAGCGCTCTTCAAGGCCGGGAATTGACTTGGGCGGGCGGTCAGAGCTGATGAGGATTTGCTTATTTACCTGATGGAGCGCGTTAAAGGTATGGAAAAATTCCTCCTGGGTACCCTCTTTGGCCGCTATAAAATGAATGTCATCAACCAGCAGCATGTCTACAGAACGATAGGTTTCCCTAAACTCCCGCATGCGCTGGCCGCGAACGGCGGCGATATACTCGTTGGTGAACCGTTCGCTCGTGACGTAGAGAACTTTTGCTTGCGGACTTCGTTCTAAAGCGGCGTGTCCGACCGCTTGGAGAAGGTGGGTTTTTCCAAGGCCTGATCCGCCATAGATGAAGAGCGGGTTGTAGGCCGTGCCTGGGCGGTCAACAACGGCCTTCGCGGCGGCGTGGGCAAGCGCGTTTCCCTTGCCGACGATAAAGGTAGAAAAGGTGTAGCGCGGATTTAACCCGACAAAATTTGTCGCTTGCGTCGGCAGTTCCGGGGCGCTCGGCATGGTGACCACGACTTCAGTCCCCGGTGCGGCAGACGGCTGGATTTGGTTTTCTACCTTATAGGTAATTTCCTTGACTGTTTCGTTCGTGATTTTCTGCAGGGATTGGACGATTGCAGCGTGGTATTTTTTTTCTAACCACGCCTTCGTAAAGGTGTTGGGCACGACAATGATTACGCGCCCCCCTTCAAACGAAGCAATCGAGGTGTTGCGGAACCAGGTGGTGAAATTTGCGCGAGAAAGCAAGAACTCAAGTTCTCCGAGCGCCGCCTGCCAAAGTTCGCGAGGGTTCATAAATAGTTTTTGTAAAACGTTTTCAACTGAACTATAACACAGAGAGCGCAACAGGGAAAAATAGGAGAAGGGGTTGATAAACTGTTCACGAAGTGTGTATAATTTAAATCAAACTCACAATATAACCAAGAAAGATTGTCAACCCCGTTTAGAAGTCGAGCAAGTACCCCGATAGGGGCACAAGTACCCCGATAGGGGCACAAGTGCTTAAGGGAACTGCGCGTAAGGCCGACTCACGGAGAGCGCCTTGCGGCTTCTGTTTCGGGGAACTAAAATAACGGTTGTTTACTTCTAACGGGGTCAATATGCCAAAGAGGACATACCAACCGAAGCGCCGAAAGCGCGCTCGAGTACACGGGTTTCGGAGGCGGATGCGCACCCCCGGCGGCAAAAGCGTGCTCAAACGCCGCCGCGCAAAGGGACGGAAACGGCTGACGGTTTCGTCTCGTTAATTCATGCTTCCGCGGCCGCACCGGCTTACGAAAAAAAAAGAGATCGAACGCGTATTTCAGCGCGGGCGATCTTTTTTTACCGCCATTCTTGGGGTTAAGGCGGCGCCCGCCGGCAGGGCAATGACCCGTTTTGCGGTCGTTGTGAGTATAAAGGTAGCAAGGAAGGCGACGGCCCGGAACCGCATTAAGCGGCAACTGCGCGCGATTCTGCGCGAGAACCGCACACGGGTCAGTCCCGGCTACGACGTCGTGCTTGTGGCGAGATCCGGAATTGAAAAAAGTTCCAGAGAGGAACTTGTGCGGGCGGTGGAGCTTGCGTTCCGCAAACTTGGCCTCACGAAAGCGACTTTTGCAGAGGTCTCATGACTTTTTGAGCGATCGCAGCGCTTTTAAATTCTCCAGGTCCTTCAGCTGCCCCTCAAACGGCGTTTCTATGATGAGGTTCACATCCGCAAGCTTTGGGTGATTGACGAGCAATCGGAACCCCTCCAAACCGATCGCGCCGGCGCCGATGTGTTCGTGGCGGTCTTTGCGCGCGCCGAGCTCCACTTTAGAGTCGTTGCAGTGGCTCATTTTAAGCCGTCGGAGGCCTACGGTGCGGTCAAAGGCGGCTAGGGTCTCATCAAGCGCTTCAGGGGTTCGGAGATCATAACCGGACGCAAACGCGTGTTGGGTATCAAAACAAATGCCGATGGCGTGCCCGTTGGCTTCCACGGCAGTGACGATCTCGGCGATCTCTTCAAAGCGGTCGCCGATGACAGCCCCCGCCCCTGCGGACACTTCAATTAAAAATTGGCACGATCCGTTGTACCCTTCAAGAATCTTTGTAATGCCTGAAACAACGAGTGCAACCCCGGCTTCCTTTCCAACATCCTTGGCGCTTCCGAGGTGGGTCATCAGGTATTTCACCCCGAGCTTCGTTGCCCGCGCGAGTTCCTCGCGAAGCACCCGGATGGACCCGACACGGATCCGCTCCTCGGCCGAAGCCAAATTGATGAAATAAGGGGCGTGCACATACCATTCGGAAAAACCGAAACGCGCACACGCGTCCTTAAAGCGGCTGATTGTTTCCGCAGTGATAGGCGCAGGAGTGCCCCCCTGCGGAGAACGGGTAAAAAATTGAAAGCATTCGCAGCCAAGCGCCGCGGCTGCCTCGGGCGCATTCCATAATCCTCCGGAAGCGGAGACATGCGCCCCAAATTTCATGACGAGTGCGGCTCCTCCGACCGATGCCGGACGGCCCCTTTTAAAAACTCCACTACCTTGCGGTTCGTGAGCATTCCGCGGACATAGGCGCGGCCTTCTTCCCCCCGCACACGCTCCTGAACGTCGGGTTCCTTGGAGTATGCGGCGGCGATGCGGAGAACCTCGGCATCAATCTCCTCCTGCGTGGGTTCAATTTTTTCACGCGACGCGACCTCGCGGATCGCGAGGGTGGTTTTTATCCGTTGTATCGCTCCGGGGACGAAATCCAGTTTCAGCTGCGGCCGCGTCTTCCCGAGCTGCTCCCGATACTGGGCGAAATCTAGCCCTTGCGAACGAATTGATTCTTCAAGCTCCTGCACCATCCGTTCACCCTCCGTGTTGACGAGAATCTCCGGCAGATCCTCAAATTGCGAAGCGTTAATAATGCTCTCCAGCATTTCTATTTCTGCACGCTGTTCTTCGCGATTTTTCGCTTCCGTTTCCAGATTCTTGCGGACGAGCGCGCGGAGTTCCGCGATTGATTCTTTGCCCAGCGTCTTGGCGAAGGCATCATCCTCGGCCGGGGTGGCAAGCTCGTAGACTGCCGTCGCCGTTACCGTGAAGTCAACATCTTTACCGGCGATATGTTTCTGGTAGTGATCCTTCGGAAAGGCCAGTTTGAATGTTTTGGTTTCATTCGGGGCGATTCCTACGAGCGCCTCGGTGAGGCCGGGAATGTACGACGGCTCTCCGAGGAGCATGGAGTGATCGCGCGCCTGACCCCCATCCAGAGGCACGCCCGCAGCGCTCATGTCCATATTTACGACCACTTTGTCCGCTGCCGTCGCAGGACGGTCTACGCGTTCCTCGCGCGTCTGCGCCTTCCGCAGTTCGGTGATCGTTTTTGTGACCGCCATTTCTGAAACGGCAATGGACTTTTGAGAAACCGTGATGGAGCGGTAGTCGGGGAGCTTCAGTACTTTGGGAAATGTGACCACCGAGATGCGAACAACGAGCGGGCTTCCCGGCACCATGGTGAGGACGTCAATACCCGGTGAACCCGCCGGTTCTACGCTCTCCTCCGCGAGCGCCTGGGCGTAGCCGGAGCGCACCATATCTTCAGTTGCCTCTTCCATTATTTTCGCTTCGCCCAGCCTTGCTTTGACGACCTCAAACGGCGCGTTGCCTTTGCGAAAGCCGGCGATAGCGGCGTGCGCAGCAAGCCGCTTCGCCGCAGCAAGAAGATGTGGCTCTTGTTCCTCCACCGGAACCTCTATGGTGAACTCAATGACTCCTTTCGGAAGTTGTTTGGAGGCTATTTTCATAGTTTGCCCATGGTAGCTTTTTGTAGCGCCGGGGTCAATCGTAAATAAAAGACCGTCAACGGGATAAAAAAATCCACGGAAATGTTCCCGTGGGTTCCGAGGCCTTACTGGCTAGCTAGCTGCTGCTTTTGGGGGAGCTGACGCCTCTTCGGCGGGAGCGACACCATCTTCCGTTTCTCCCTCTTCGTCGCCTTCGTCGTAGGTGTACTTGGCTCGCAGTTTCCCGCACAGGAGAAGAATGGCGAGCGCAAACGGTCCAGCGATGAGTCCCAACAGAAACCAGCCGAAGCCGGACCGGTTTTTCCCCTGGGCGATGCCAGCGATGGCCATGGCAAGGGTGAACCAGCCGACAAAGAACTCCGAGTTTTCTGTCATGACACTCCTCAATGTGAAGAAAGGACGAACTGCGCCCGTTATAACTGACCAATACCACCCGTGTCAAGTGGCATCGTAAATAAAAGACCGCGATACGATTACGTATCGCGGTTGCTCTATTCAGAGATGCGCTTGGCGGAGGATACGGGCGGCCTCGGTCATGGCCCGGAGCTTCAGATACGCCTCCTCCAGCGGAGTGTCGTGGGCCGAGCCGGGAGCAAAGCCGCAGTCGGGGTTCAGGGTAAGACGCGACGGGTCAACGAGGCGCATTGCCTCCGTGACGCGCAGTACGATCTTTTCCGGCGTTGGTATTTTAGGGCCGCGCACATCCACGCAGCCAAGACCGATCCGCATACGCTTTGGAAGCTCCGCGAGGACGTCCATAGCGCCAGCGGCGGGAATCGCAAATTCCAGGAGGAGTTCGTCGGCCGTGAGGTTCGCGAGCCGCGGGAGAATCGGCCGATAGCTGCCTTTGCCGACCCACCCTTTGCGTCCCTTGTTGCGGCGGCAGAGGTGCACCATCTTGTGTACCGTCTCTGGCGCGGCCTCAAAAACGCGGTTTATGAGACTTACTGCGTACGCAGTCTCTTCATCAGGGTTGGGGAGTTTCGCGCGCACTGTTGGGTCGGCGAGAAGGCACAGGTGCGGGTCATCAATTTGAACATTCCGCACCCCTAGAAGCGCAAGCAGGCGTACAGCTTCCTGGAGAATGGGTACGAGTGCCTCCGTGAAATCGCGCTTCTTCGGATAGGCGGCGCGGGAGAGCCGTGGTGCCCACATCCGTTCGCCAAGTAGGTAGGGCGAGGGGAGCGCGATCTTGCACCGCCATGGCGCTTGTGCGCGCGCGAGGAGAAACGTGGCCTCGTTGTAGAGCGGGCCCTCGTGGTTCCGCGCGACATCCTTGGCCGAGAACGCAAGCTTCATCCTCTCTACGACCGTATGCCACGTCTTTCCATCACGCACCGAGAGTTTAAATCCGGTGGCAAGTTCGGCGATGACACCAATATACGAAAGGCGTCGCCATTCTCCATCGGAAACGATGTCAATCCCCGCTCCTTGCTGAAGCGCAATGGCATACGCAACAGCCTGATTTATGAGAAAGGCTCGATGGGTTCTCTGCGGGTGATCTTTTTCCGGTTGATGCCAGAGCGCGGTTGAAACCGTCGGATCATTGATCAGTTCGCGCACGAATGTCGGTCGTGGGAGACTCCCCACAACGGTCGTCGGAAATAGCGGGAGGTGGAGTGGAAGCAATGGTCCTCACTTTCGGCGTTTGGTTGTGCGAAAGACCTGCGAGTGTTGTAGTGTCCGCTTTCCTATTTGTCAATCCCGTTAGAAGTAGCCCGCCCCATAGGCCCTTACGGGCGCGCAAGTGCCCCGTACGGGGTACAAGTGCGGGCGCGACTTCTAACGGGATCAAGCATGCCCTCGCAAATAAAAATCCACCGATGGTCATCGGGGGATTTTTCTCGTAGAGCGACGCATTTAGCCGCTCATGCTGGCGCCGAATTTTTTCTGATAAAGTTCCATCGCTTCTTTCACAACCGCGACCGCCGCTCCTCGGCCTTCAAACTCTTTAACCTCCACGACCTTTCCTTCCAGCTCCTTGTAGCGTTCGTAGAAGTGCCGCACCTCTTTTTGGAAGTGCTCAGGAAGGTCCGAAAGGTCTTTGGTGTCCGAGAAACGCGGATCTTTGACCGGAACGGCGATGATTTTTTCATCGCGGTCGCCGCCGTCAATCATGCGTAGAACGCCGACCGGACGAACCACAACAAGCATGCCCGGCTGGAGCGAGAAAGTGGAGAGCACCATCACGTCCAACGGATCGTCGTCGTACCAGTAAGTCTGCGGCACAAACCCGTAGTCAGTTGGATAGGCCATGGAAGCGGAGAACGCACGGTCAAGTTTTATGAGCCCCGTCGCTTTATCCACTTCGTACTTGTTTTGACTCCCCCGCGGAATCTCTATGATGGCGTTGAATGATTCAGGCGCCCCCTCGCCGATAGCGACATCGTGCCAAAGATTCATACCCAGTATATCAACTTCGACTTTTGGTCGAGTCGATGGTTATTTTGGAGTTAGAGAGTAAGGGTGTCATGGTGTGTTTGGTTGAGGAAACTTCGTTGCCCCGATCGCCATCGGGGCGGTCGAAGTTGTATTACTGGGCATAAAAATAAGTCAGGATTAACTGCGGTTATGGTATCCCCCTGCAAGAACAGTCGTCAACCCCGTTAGAAGTCTGACCTCGAAGCGCAAGCACCCGTTCTTATCTCTTGAGTTCTTTTTGGGATCGCCACTTGCCAGAGGTGAAGAAAAAATCTTTCAGATTTTTTCTTCCAAGTGCCCCGTACGGGGTACAAGGACTTCTGACGGGGTCAACTTGTTCTCTCCCGTGCGCCATTGATCCCGTTAGAAACAATCACTAGTTGTTGGTTGATCACGGCGAGAGCCGCGAGTCCCGTTAGAAGCCAAAGGTGACTCTCCTGTTAGCCGAGCGGATGCATGCGGAGCGCGCCTTCGGCTCACGCTTACAGATACAAGCAGCGCGGTTAGCTTCTAACGGGATGAGGCGCGCTCCGCGCTTTAGCCCGACTTTAGTTGTAGTCCTCGACTGGTTTCTAACGGGATTGACCAAACAGCTGGTTTCTGCTATATTCTGGTTATAAATTGAAGACTGCCTAGGCGTCTTTTTTGCTTTGTTAAAGCGAAAATTTCGCCCCATGCCCTCACATGCCCAAAGCAATTAAAAAACTAGCCGCAACGGTACTCGTGTGGTTCTTTGAGGTGTGCGTGGCGATGGTGCGTGCCGCGCGGTTTATGTTTCCTCGCATGGCGGCGGTATTGCAGTACCCCGCGCGGATCGCACTTCGATACGTCGTCGTCCCGGCGTATCGGCAGTACCGTAGAGCGCGCCGCAGCATTAGGAACCGCGCGCCGGAATGGCTGCGGGGGGCGACGAGTGTTTTTGACCGAGTGCTCTTCTATGGAGTTATCAGTATCGTCGCGCTCGGCACGACGGCTTCAAGCATTTATGCGAGCGGCCCGCGAGGAGGGGTGCCGGAGCAAGGGTCGCTCCTCGCCCAATTTTTTAAAAAGAACGGCGGCGACGTCATTGAATTCGGCGTTGCTGCTCCTGCCGAAGGGCGAGAGACGCTTGCGGCCGCGTTCGCGGCCGCAGAACTCCCGGGAGGCAATGCCGGCGAGGGCGATTTTTATGAGGATGATGAAACAGCGATGATCCTTCAGGATGGAGCAATTCTTGCCCAACCGCTCCCGACCGGAGAGAATCGCCGCACCGCAGAGACCCATGTCGTATCGGCGGGCGACACCATTGCCGGTATTGCCCAGCGTTTCGGAGTTTCCATTGACACAATCTTGTGGGCCAACAAGCTCACCATCCGTTCGATTATTCGTCCTGGCAACACACTTGCCATTCCGCCGATCTCCGGCGTGCTCCACAAAGTTGCTCGCGGCGATACCATTCGCGCCATCGCCCAGCGCTATCGTGTGAAACCGGAGGACATCGTCGCCTGGAACCAGTTGGCCGACGCGAGCGATTTGCGACTGGGAGAAACCCTCGTCATCCCTGGTGGCCGTATGCCGGCACCTCCCGCGCCTCCGAGGCCATCACGCACCGTCCTTATTCCCTCTCGCGTAACTCCGAATGCGTCCGGTCTCATTTGGCCATCAGCATGCCGTCGCGTCACGCAGGGGTTCAGTTGGCGGCACACCGGTTTGGACATTGCCTGCGGAAAAGGCCATCCTTTGCGCGCGGTCGCCGACGGCATCGTTATTATTGCCGGCTGGAACCGCGGAGGGTACGGCTATCAAGTCGTTATTGACCACGGTGACGGCCGCAGGACGCGATACGCCCACTCCTCACAGCTGAACGCCAAAGTTGGCGATCAGGTGCGGCAGGGCGACGTGGTCGCGCTTGAAGGCACAACCGGACGCTCCACCGGCCCGCACAACCATTTTGAGCTTTACATTGACGGCCGACGCGTGAATCCGTTGCAGTATATCCGGTAACGCGATCATCGCCTAAATAAAAATGACCCCGGCCTTCGTGTCGGGGTCTTTTGTTGTTTAGTTCGGTTTTTCCGGCGGGTCGCCTTTTAGAGGCGGCGACTCGTCGTCACTGGTCGAGTACGGTAGCGGCGCTTTCGCGTGTTGTAGTGTTGCCAGCTGAAAGGCCCACATGAAAATGCTGAGCGTTACCGTCTGCTCTTTTGGCGTGCAGTGTTGCAAGAGCGTGAGAAGTGGGGCCGCAAAATTCGAGAACATGGGAGATGTCTCTGGGTCCGCGGCCTCCACGCCAACGAGCAATGCTGTTGCTTGAGTCGGTTTATCCGCGCCCACATACAACTCAAATTCGCCTTCTTCGAGCGCAAATTCTCCAGCTTCCGGCATGCGTGCGTACGGGAAAACCCGAGATTGCAGTACGGCAACGAGCGCAACATCCCGTTCCGGCCGGTCAAATGATGCGAGTCCCGACCAAAGCATCCGAGCGGCTTCTTCCAGCGGGGGCCGCTTGCTGTGCACGCTCTTTAGAAGAGGACCTACAGATCCGGCCACCCGTTTTTGCAAAGTCATGAATTCGCTTCGGGACATCCTCCGCTCCATTTTTGTCAGCCCGTTCTTAAATAAACAGAAGTGCTGGAGGAGATAGGCAAAATGTGCGACCCGCCGATCGGGCGGCAGGCAATCAAACGCGTCCAAGAGCACCGCGGCTTTTGTCGGTTCGATGGTGTGAGCGTTCGCTGCCCGCATCACGGTTTCGAAGCGTTCGGTCTCTTCTTTGCTGAGCATGGCTCACTCCTTGTGAAGGTGCGGAAGCAGATTAACACGATGCCCCGCGTTATTCAATCCGCGGGCGGTACTGGAGCGCTTCGGCGATATGTTGTAATTCAATCGGCTCTGAACCGGCAAGATCGGCGATGGTGCGGGCGACGCGCAGGACGCGGTGGTAGCTGCGCGCGGAAAGCTGATACTCGGAAACTGCGCGGCGGAGGAGCTCCTGCGCTTCAGTCGAAGGCGGACAGAGATCGTCCAGGCGTTCCGGAGGAATCTCGGCATTGGTAAAAATATTGAGCGTTTGAAACCGTTTTTGGCTCCGTGTCCGCGCTGCTTCAACTCGTTTTCGGATGTCCGCAGAGCGTTCTCCGCTCGCCGGTGAGGTGAGTTTTTCAAAATCAACGCGGGGCGCTTCCACATGGAGATCAATGCGATCAAGGAGCGGCCCGGAAATCTTTTTTTGATAGCGCAAAATGTGCATCGGCGCGCACGAGCACTGGCGTTCCGTGTCACCGTAATAGCCGCACGGGCAGGGATTCCTGGCGGCGATAAGCATCACTTTTGCCGGGAACTTCACGGTGCCGGCGGCGCGGGCAACGGTGATTTCACCGGATTCAAGCGGTTGGCGCAGCCCCTCAAGGACCATGCGGCTGAACTCCGGCAATTCGTCAAGAAAGATGACTCCTCGGTGCGCGAGCGACAACTCTCCGGGCCGCGGATGCGTTCCTCCGCCTACGAGCGCCACTGCGGAGGTGGTGTGGTGCGGACTGCGGAACGGGCGGCGCAGGATGAGCGGAGTGCCGGATGGAAGAAGCCCGGCGACGCTCCATATTTTTGTGACCTCCAGCGCTTCGGCAAAGGTGAGGCGCGGAAGAATGGAAGGAAGCGCTGCGGCAAGAAGACTCTTTCCTGACCCCGGAGGTCCGGTCACGAGCGCGTTGTGGCCTCCGGCCGCGGCGATCTCCAGCGCGCGTTTGGCGTGCTCCTGCCCGCGGATGGTTGCAAAATCAACCGCCGGTTCATCTTCCGCCATCTCCGGGGCCGCGCCGCGATACGCTTCAATCATTCTTTTTCCGGTCAGGTGTTGCGTCAGTTCAAGGAGCGTTTGCACCGGGATGACTTCAATGCCCTGCACGAGCGCGGCTTCGGCGGCATTCGCGTGCGGAAGAAATATGCGTTTTACGGCTCGCGCCTGCGCGTCAATGGCAATTGAAATGATGCCGGATATCGGCCGGAGCGATCCATCCAGCGCGAGTTCTCCGACAAAGACGGAGTGTGCCAGAGATTCGGCATTCGCCGATTCCAGCACTCCGGCGGCAAGGAGAATTGCAACCGCGATCGGGAGGTCGTATGCCGGCCCTTCCTTGCGCAGGTCGGCGGGAGCGAGGTTTACCGTGACGCGCGTACGCGGAAATGAGATACCGGAGTTTCTGATCGCGGCGCGCACCCGCTCCCTTGATTCCTGCACTGCAGTGTCGGGAAGGCCGACAAGCACGAAATTGGTGAGACCGGCAGCGATGTCCGCCTCAACTTCAACGGGAAGGGAGTCCAGGCCGACGGTTGCTGCGGAATATACTTTTGAAGACATAATAGTTCATGGAGCATGAAGCGTGAAACATGAAGCATGGACGTGTGAAAAGATTATGTTTTAATGCTTCACTCTGTGTTTCATGCTTTCCCGATTCGATACGGGATCCCGACCGCATCTATTAGATAATTTAAGTCAAGGTGTCGGGACAAGTTTTATGTTTTATGTTTAGGGCGTTGATCTTCGCCTTTGGGATCGGAGGATAAGCAGTGCGCCAAGGACGACCATCATATCGGAAACGTTGAAGGTCGCAAGTACCCCGGATAGGGGTACAAGACCTACGGAAAATATGTCAACTACGGCGCCAAGACGGATGCGATCAATGAGGTTTGAAAGTCCTCCCAGGAGGACGAAGGCGGCCCCAGCATCTCCGAGCGGCGAGCGACTGCGAAGCGCAAAAACAAGAATGCCGGCCATAACGAGCGCAGAGATGGCGGCAATAGCCGGTGTTGGGATGGGCAGGCCGAAGACCGCCCCCGAATTCAGCGTTGCTTTAAAAACAAAAGCGCCCCGACCGTTTTCGGAAAGCGCCAATGTTTTCATAACTCGATCGGCAAGAAACGCGAGGAGTGCGGCTGCAAGGCCAAGCATGAATTATGCGCCGCCAGTAAGCGCTTTTTTGCATTCTATACAGGAGCTGGAGGTTGGCCGCGCGACCAGGCGCTTGGGATCAATATTTTTCCCGCAGTGGCGACAGGTGCCGTAGGCTCCCTCCTTGATGCGCTGGAGCGCCTTATTTACATCGCGGAGCGAAGACTCAAGTGTCCGTTCCAGGGTCAGATTATCGCTGTAAATGGCAACTTCGGAAGCATTGTCCTCCTCCGAGGTTCCAATTTGCGGAAATTCGGCGTTGTAATCTTCCGGGTTGTTGGGATTCTTTTTTGCAAATTGACCGAGTTCCGACTCCAGCCGTTTCCTCTCGGCAAGCAGACTCGTTTCAATGACGCGAAGTGTTTGTGAGTCGATGGTCATACCGCGGATTTTGCGTACATTAGGATAAAAACGTGGTTTCCGTGAGTATACCCCCACGCCAATCCATTCGGCAAGCAGACTCGTTTGCATTGGCGTGGGGATAAACCCGACCGGAAGCGCTTAGGCAACCCCGCCCCACTTTTACAGCCATGTAAAACAAAAAGAAAATAGCGGGCTTTCAACAGATATTTGGAAGGTTGCTGGGATCAGTTATAAAAGTGGGGCGGGGCGGAAATAGAAAAGGCGCGAGTTGTGCCCCAATGAAATAATGATTTCTTGAGCGCTCGCGCCTCGAGGCTTGATCTCGCTTCGAGGCGCTGGGCGGCGCATATCCATCCTTTGGGGAGGAATAAGCATCGTCCAGCGTCTCTGAAGAGTCCCGATCAAGGCCCGGAAAAGACCGATCTTCTCTACCGTTCTTTGGAAGGTGCCTCGTTTTGAATGTGTGAGGGCTTCCAAAAATGGTTTTGTACGTTTTATTTTTGTTTTCCTCTCTCTGACGCACCCGCCGGAACGGCAGATGCTAAAGCCAAGGAGAGTTGACCGCGCTTCCGAAACGGAAGGTTGGTCTAAACGCGAAGAATAGTAGAGAAGAGAGATGTACGCCCCTCTTTTTCCGCGAACGGAATGCCGTTTGCGGCACAATTGAGCGGGACACATCTCTATTTAAAGAGCCATCCCCACTATACCATTGATTACTCGGTCAGTCAATCATTAATAGGTGCGGTTTTTTGGCTAAAAGAAGCGAAAAATATGTTTATGTGGATAAGTTGTTTTAGGTTCTTGAAAATTTTATCCACAGACTCATTCGTTTTTTAACAAGTTATCCCCAGATAAAGCAGCTGTAAGACTCCCGCTTCATATACTCGGCACTCCGTTCAATCAGTCGGTTCATGGTCGGGATGGGAGTGGGCGGCCCCTTCGGGGGAAACAGCTCTTTTATGGTTGCCTGGAGGTACACCCGGCATCTCTTCGGCCGTGCTTGGACAAACCTTTGAAGCGCGTGTCTAGCCGCGGGATTAAAAAGAATGGCCGAATCGTTCGTGAGCGTATAAGAATCCTCGTCCGATATTAAAAATATGCTTCCCGCATCTGTCCTCCAGTACACGGCTCCGTTCGGAAGCGGGCGCGGAGGGAATAATGCCGGGTCGGCGACCAATTCCGTGGCGAGAGTGTTGTCGGGCAGCGTTTTTTGTACCCGCTGGGGTTGGTTCCGCGCAATGTCTTCTTGAATGGCGCGAGTAAAGATGTTTCCAGGGGTTTTACGATCCCGCGGCATGACCAGTGTAAATCCGCGGTTTTTCCGATGCGCATCGTTAGTAATGAAAAAAGCGAACGGTTGATTCAGGGTCTGGGCCTCCCCAACGCTTTTGTCTGCGGCGAGAGCCAAGGAAACCGTTCGGGGAAGCGGCAGGGGTATTGGCGAGATGGTTGCCAGAATTGCCGCGCCGATTGCTATGGAGAGCATAATGAGCGGAGCGGTGACGCGTGCGCGCAGGCGCAGCTCAACGGATTCGGCACTCTTTGGTTTCATACAGCGCGGATTCAGAAACGTCCCGATGGCCATCGGGACGTTTGTTCAGTTACGACCGGTTTCCCCGATGCGGGGGGCGCTGGCGCGGACGGTTCGCTTCATGCGGCGGCGGTTCGTACCCGCGTGCCTGACGGAGCGAGAGATTGATGCGTCCGAGCTCGTCAACTTCTATGACCTTGACCGGAATCGTGTCGCCGATTTTTACCACATCAGTAACACGATCCACTCGCGTGGGCGCAAGCTCGGAGACGTGGACCAGACCTTCCTGGTTTGGCAGGAACTCAACGAATGCTCCGAAATCAACAATGCGCGTTACCGTCCCTTCATACACCTCGCCGACTGCGACTTCTCGCGTAAGATTTTTGACCCATTCTACGGCGCGGGAGAGTTGATCCGGCGCCGGAGAACAAATAGTTACGGTGCCGTCCTGTTCAACCTCAATGCTCACACCGGTCTTGTCTATGATTTCATTGATGACCCGTCCTCCCGGTCCGATCACGTCGCGGATGCGCGCGGGATTTATTTTGATCACCTCCACGCGCGGCGCGTATGGAGAGAGTTCTGCGCGCGGTTCGGAAATCGTCCGGAGCATGGAGTCAAGGATGCGCAGGCGCGCCTCGTGGGCCATGCGGAGCGTTTCCTCAATGATAGGATCGGTAAGTCCGCGCGTTTTAGTGTCCATTTGGATGGCGGTGATTCCCTGTTTGGTGCCGGCAATTTTGAAATCCATGCCGCCCATACCATCCTCCAAATCCTGAAGATCAGTGATGACGCGGTAGCCTCCCTTCGCATCGGTGGCAAGCCCCATGGCGACTCCGGCGACTGCTGCGTGAATCGGCACTCCCGCGTCCATGAGCGCCAATGAGGAGGCGCAGGTGGAGGCCATGGACGATGAGCCGTTTGAAGAGAGTACCTCGGAGACGACCCGAATCGTGTACGGGAATTCCTCTCTGGTGGGGAGCACGGGGATCAGTGCGCGCTCCGCGAGCGCACCATGGCCGACCTCCCGTCGTCCCGGACCGCGCATCGGCTTCGTTTCTCCCACCGAGTACGGTGGAAAGTTGTAATGGTGGAGGTACCACTTCTTCCCCGACTCCTCCATGCCCTCAATGAGCTGTGCTTCCGCGGGTGAGGCGAGCGTAACCGTTCCGAGGACCTGGGTTTCTCCTCGGGAGAAAAGCGATGAGCCGTGCGTTCGCGGAACGAGTCCCACCTCGACTCCAAGCGGCCGAACGTCTGTCACGCCGCGGCCGTCAACGCGATGTCCGTCTTTCAAAATGGCGGCAGAAACAGCCGATTCTATAAACGAATCAACGGCATCCACGCCGACCTCGCGTTTCTCTTTACCAAGTCCTGCGAGCTTAAGGTGTTCGTCAACCGCGATTTTGAGCCGTTCCCCTAATTCGCGTCTTCCCGCTTTCGTTGCTATCGGCGCTCCAAACAGCACGGTGTCAATTTTTTCGCGCAAGAACGATTCGGTTTGTAGAACGATGCCCTTCTCCTCCTCTGCTGCGCGCAGCTCCTCGGGAGAAACGGGTGCCACGAAGAACGATCGCTTTGGTCGTCCGCAGGCGGCGCGTACCTCTTCTATAAGTTCAAGCACAGGCCGAAGGTGCTTCTGCCCGAAACGGATCGCTTCAAGCATTGAGTTTTCGGGTACTTGGGAGGCGCCGGCTTCAAGCATGATGACGCGGTCCGTCGTGCCGGCGATGATAAGATCAAGGGTTGATTTTTCCCGCGCGGTGAAGGTCGGGTTCACAACCCACTCATCACCGACGCGGCCGATGCGGATGCCGGCTATGGGTCCGTCCCACGGAATATCAGAAATTGTGAGCGCAGCCGCGGCGCCGATGAGTGCCGGAATGTCGGAATCGTTTTCTTGATCCACGGACAAAACCGTCGTGATGATCTGGATGTCGTTCCGAATGCGGGCGTCAAAGAGCGGTCGGATTGCCCGATCAATCAATCGGCCGGAGAGAACCGCATCGTCTGACGGCCTTCCTTCACGCTTTATGAATCGCGAGGTTTTGATTTTTCCTGCGGCATAGAGCCGCTCTTCAAAGTCAACAGTGAGGGGAAAGTACCCCATGGCCTCGCGCGGCTGACCCGAGGCCGTGGCGGCCGCAAGAACAAGCGTGTCCCCATAGCGCACGGTGCAGGCGCCACCCGCCTGGCCGGCGAGCTTTCCGACCTCAATAGTAAGCGTTCTTCCTCCCCACTCGCGCGTAAATTGTCGTGTTTGCATAGCGATCAGGCGGCACCCCTGATCAGGAGACTGCAGACGTTCACCGTTTTCGAGAGGTAACGTCTAAGTGTCTCGCGACCAAGGTCCCCGCACTTTTAAAGTAGGAATTATTTGATTACAGACCTCACTAATTAGACCGGCAACCGCTTCCCCCCGCGGATGATAGCCGAACGTCCCGACTCCGGTCGGGAACCCGCTGGAATGAGATACAGATCCTCATCTGCCGATAGATCAATGAAATCATCGGCGATTTCTTTGAGTTTTCCGGAGGTTGTCTTTCCGAAGGCGATGACTTCAACTTGGCGCCCTTGGTTCCGCAGATATTCAAGGAGCGGGTGGAAGTCTCCGTCGCCGGATGCTAGAACGACGACGTCCAAAAGCGAGGCAATGCGGATGGCGTCAACCGCGATACCTACATCCCAATCGGCTTTCTTCAAGCCGCTTTCGTACTCCATGAGTTCCTTCTCGCGCGTCTCAATACCAAGACTCGTGAGCGCATCAAAAAATGGTTTTTCTTCGCCGGTTTTGGTGCGAACGACGTAGGCAATAGCGCGAATGAGCTGTCTGCCGGCGACCGCGGAGTCAAGCACCGCTTTGAAATTAACTCGCGCGTTGAACAGGTTCTTTGCGGAATGGTACATGTTGGA
>JBBTXB010000020.1:0-2164 GCA_038062475.1 Patescibacteria group bacterium | reverse complement strand
CGCTGGCGTCCTCAGGACGCCCGGCTGATGCCCGGAGCTCTGCGACGGGCGCTAGTGCAGTGTCTCATAAATCCCTTTACTTTCGTCACCCCCTATACGTTACACTCGATGCAACAGAATATGAACCCTAAACATAAACGTTCGATAAACTTGAAATCATCCCACGATTTCTCCTATAAACGTAGAAAGAGTTTGACTGGCGGGATAGAACCTGTCACTCCCTGTCCGAAAAGGACTTTTCGCGGACCAGTTCGCCCGCCGGTTATCCGTTCCTTAATGATCAATAGAGCGCCGTCCTTCGAGGACTTGTATAGGGCCACCACGGAACGGTCTCAAACTCTCCAAAAGGAGAAATTAAACATGTTCCACATAGGAATCGATTGGGCCGACGACCATCACGATATCTTTGCGGTCAATGATATCGGGCGTCACGTTGCTGACTTTCGCGTCAAAGCCGACCGCGAAGGACTTGCGCACCTGCAAGACCGGCTTGGTCAATTATCTGCAGAAGCAGGGGGTAAAGACCAAGTTGCAATCGGCATCGAAACTTCCCGGTTGTTGCTTGTCGATCTCTTGCTTAACGACGGTTACACCGTTTATCCCATCAACCCCAAAGCAATTGATCGGTATAGAGATCGCTATACCGCCAGTCAAGCCAAAAGCGATCGCTTTGATGCTGAAGTCATCGCCAATGCTCTGCGTACAGACCGCGAGCGGTTTCGTCCCATCCAGCCCGATAGTCCGCTTGTCCGCGAGTTACGCATTCTGGTCAGGGACCAACGGCGTCTCATTCGCACCAAGACCATGTTCCTCAATCAACTGCAAGCCGCCCTAAAAGACTACTACCCGGTGGTTTTGGAGTTTTTCGATGATTTCGATGGTCCGAGCGCATTGGCTTTCCTGGCCAAATATACATTGCCCGCACGCTTAGGCGCTAAACCCATCGAGCGCCTGTTGCGCAGTCAACACCATCCCCATCCGGAACAGAAAGCCCAACAGATAGCCGCCAAGCTCTCGGAGCCCTTCATTCCTGTCGATGAATTCACAGTGCGGGCTAAATCTCGCCTCGTGAGAACTCTCGTTGAGCAATTACAGGCTTTGCGGGCCCAAATTCAGGGGTATCAAAAAGAAATTGAAAACCTTTTTGAAAAACATCCAGATTCCAATTGGATACAGAGCCTCCCGGGCGCCGGCCCTGGGAACGGGCCGCGCCTGCTGACTGAGCTGGGAGATAACCGTGCCCGCTATGAGAGCCCGGATCGTCTGCAATGTGAGGCCGGGACCTGCCCCGTTACCGCAAGTTCCGGCAAAAGCAACTTCGTCTTTTTCCGCCGGGCCTGTCGAAAGTCCTTTCGCGATACAATGCACCAGTTCAGCTTCTGCTCCATGAACCAGAGTACCTGGGCGCGGGCTCTCTATGACCAGTCCCGAGCTAAGGGCAAAACCAATGCGAGCGCTTTGCGGGTTGTGGGCGACAAGTGGCTCAAAATTATTTATCACCTATGGAAAGAGCGCAAGCCATATGACGAAAACGTTTTTCTAGCTTCTCGCATGCGTTATCAATTGCAGCAGTCTGGAGCTCCCGCATGACTAACTTTTTACTGAAGCTTGACATAGAGCGTCCGCGAAAGCGGGAATCCAGACGGAAGAATGCTTGCCACGAGCTCAAATTGATGGCCTAGATTCCCGCTTTCGCGGGAATGACAGACCGACGGGGACTTCAAATAGCTAAAGAGATACTCATGCTATCTCCCCAGAGTTTTCTTCATGGCTTGAGGCAAAAAAGCCACGACGTCTTCGGCGTTCATGGCGTATTCGCTTAAATGGCGGCTGGCCAGATTGCCGGCCAGCATGACAAGGGCCGCGCACCAGAGACGGAGGGACGGGGAAACGCCGACAATCCGCGCCAGAGTCAACTGCCCCAGACCCGTGAGGAACAGCGAGAGTACGATGGCCGCCTTCAGGCCCGTGACCACCCCGAAAATCAGGACGGGCGCGAGAACGACGGGGTAGAGGAAGTGAGCTAGAGGGTCCACCAGAAAGGGCTGACCAGTCGTATAGTAGGGGTTCCACAGAGGGATTTGCCCGGAGAGCAGGGCCTCGCGTACAAAGACGTACGGCGCAACGTGGGCGTCGAAGTCACGTCCGAGCGGCAGAGCATCAT
>JBBTXB010000019.1:0-7539 GCA_038062475.1 Patescibacteria group bacterium | reverse complement strand
CGGCGCGACATGGGCAAGCTCATTTTTTTTGATGTTCGCGACCGTTCCGGGCTTCTGCAGGTCGTGGTTCGCGCGGGGGCAGCCGACCTCTTCGCGGTAGCGGATGGGGTAAAGCCGGAGTATGCGGTAATGCTCCGCGGGCGAGTCAAAGAACGCACGCCCGCGACCGTGAATCCAAACATTCCCACCGGGCGCGTAGAGCTCGAGGCGGCCGAACTACAGATTTTGAACCCGGCGAAACCCGTACCGTTTCCGCTTGATCGGGACACGCGCGAGGTGGGGGAGGAGCGCCGCCTTCAGTACCGGTACCTTGATCTCCGGAGCGAGCGGATGCGGAACAATCTGATGCTCCGTCACCGGGTGACAAAGTTTTTTCGCGACTACCTCTCCGAGCGCGGTTTCGTGGAAGTTGAAACGCCGATTTTGACCAAGGGCACTCCCGAGGGCGCGCGCGAGTTTTTAGTGCCCTCGCGGCTGCACCCCGGCGCCGCCTATGTGCTCCCGCAATCCCCGCAGCAGTTCAAGCAGCTTCTCATGGTCGCCGGGTTGGAGAAATATTTTCAAATCGCTCGTTGTTTCCGCGATGAGGATCAGCGCGGAGATCGCCAACCGGAATTCACCCAGCTTGATTTGGAAATGAGTTTTATTGAGCAAGAGGACATTTTGCAACTGGTGGAGGGATTGCTCATCGCGCTTGTTGCAACTGTGACGCCGGAGAAGCACATTACCCGGACGCCGTTTCCGCGTTTGAGCTGGAAAGAGGCAGCGGAGAAATACGGCACCGACAAACCGGATTTGCGCCAGGATAAAAACGACCCTAATGAAATTTCGTTTGCCTGGGTAGTTGATTTTCCTCTTTTTGAAAAAGATAAGGAGGGGAAAATCACTTCCGCCCACCATCCGTTCACACGGCCCCATCCAGATGATGTGGGGCTGCTGGAGAGCGATCCGCTCAAGGTGCGCGCTCTCTCGTATGACGTCGTCATGAATCAATACGAGCTTGGGAGCGGGAGTATCCGTATCCATGAGCGCGCGCTTCAGAACAAAATTTTTGAGATTCTGGGACTTTCAGCCGATGAGATTCAGGGGCGCTTCGGGCACATGCTGGAGGCGTTTGAATACGGTGCGCCTCCCCACGGCGGCATTGCCCCGGGTATTGACCGGTTGGTTATGGTGCTTGCGAATGAACCCAATATCCGCGAGGTGATCGCTTTTCCTAAGACCGGAGACGCGCGCGACCTCATGATGGGAGCGCCATCCGAAGTTTCTCCGGAGGACCTGAAGGCAGCGCATATCCGTTGGGACATTCCGAAATCATCAAAGGGGAAAGAGTAACTATTACTTCATGTGGCCGTATCAAAAAAAGTAACGCGTCATCTTGAAAAGCGGGGAGTGAAATTCTCCATCGTCACCCACCGAAAGGTCTACACTGCCTACGACCTGGCCCAAACTCTCGGCGAAGATCTGGGCAAAATCGCCAAGAGTCTGCTGGTGCGTGTGGATCTCCCTGTCATCCAACGAAAAGGAAAGTACTATTTCGTAGTTGTTCTTCCGGCATCGTATCGCGTTGATGTTCTCCGGGTCCGCAAGGCGCTCAAAGCCGTGCGCGCGAAACTCGCTCCGGAGGCGGTCATGAAACGTCTTGGCATGAAGCCCGGCGCACTTGTTCCGTTCGGAAGCATCTACGGGTTGGGCACGGTCATGGATAAAAGTTTGCTCCGCATGAAAGAGGCGCTTATGGGAGCAGAGAGTTTGACGGAGTCCCTCCGAATGCGAGTGAAAGATTTTGTGAAGGCCGAACAGCCGGTTGTTGCTTCAGTCGGGGTGAAAGGGAAAGCTCCGAAGAAGCAAAAGGCGCGAAAGAGAGCGGCGCGAGCAAAACGCCGACCGAGCATGAAACATAAAACACGTCCCGACACCGTGATTTAAACATTTATAAATGCGGTCGGGATCCCGACACCGAGTCGGGATAACATGTAGCATGGAGCACGAGGCGCGGAGCGTATTCCTTGAACGAATGCTTCATGCTTCATGCTACGTGCTACATGCGCCATGTACGAAGTGCGACTAGAACAATTTTCCGGCCCGCTGGATCTGCTCCTGCAGCTCATTTTACAGGAGGAGCTTCCGATTAATTCCGTATCGCTCGCTCGGGTGACGGGGGCATATTTGGAACATCTGCGCGCAGCCGAAGTTGCGGATCCGAATGAGATGGCCGATTTTCTCGTCATTGCCGCCAAACTCCTGCACCTGAAATCACAGACGCTGCTGCCGACGCTTGAGTCCCTTCCCGACGAGGGGCCGAGTCTTGAAGCGCAACTTTCCGCCTACCGGGCGTTCGTGGAAGCCGGGAAACATCTGGCGGGCATCCTTTCCAAAGGACGCTGGAGCTATCCGCGGACTGCTCCTCCGGCGGTACCAACATTTGCGCCTCCCAAGAATCTGCGCGCGGAACACCTTACAGCGGCGTTCGGGGCGATTCTCACCGCGCTCGAGCCAGTGGTGCGTTTCCCCACAGAGGCGATTCGCCGCGTCATTTCCATCAAGGAGAAAATTCAGCGCATCCAAGCGCTCGTCGCGAAGCACGCAGCGATCACTTTTCGCCACGTTGTGGGAGGCCGCGCCTCCAAGGCCGATATCATCGTGAGCTTTCTCGCGCTTCTCGAACTCGTCAAAGCGGAGGCAATTTTCGTGGCGCAGTCGAGCGCCTTCGGCGAGCTCACGCTCAAAAAGCGGTAATCCGATTCGCGCGCCGTATGAATCCCGTTAGAGACACCCGTATGTTTTATACGTATCTACTCCAAAGTGTAAAAGATAAACGTTGGTATACAGGATTTGCTCACGATTTACGGAAACGCTTGAGCAAACATAATGCCAACAAGGTATATTGGACAAAGAGCCGAGGTCCTTTCAAGTTGGTCTACTATGAGGTCTGCCTTGATGAACAAGACGCAAGGGCAAGAGAAAAATACTTAAAGTCAGGCATGGGCAAACGCTACCTAAAGAATCGCCTCAAGCGTTTCCTGTCTCTAACGGGATGATCCCGTTAGAGACACCCGCATGTTTTATACGTATCTACTCCAAAGTGTAAAAGATAAACGTTGGTACACAGGTTTTATCTATAATGTACGCCCCGACTTGTCGGGGCTGTCTCTAACGGGATGAAAAAAAATCTTGTTGAAAAAATTGAAAGTCTTTTGTTCGCGTCTCCTCACCCGCTTACGGTAAAACGGCTGGCGTCGCTCTTAGAGTGCGACCCGGACGAAGTCACGGTCGGCATCCGTGAGCTTCAAGAGGGGTATCGCGCCCGCGCTGCCGGGGTTCGCCTCAATCAGGTCGGCAACGAAGTGGAGATTGTGACCGCCCCGGAACACGCGGAGCTCGTGCGCGGATTCGTGAAAGATGAAACAACCGGTGAACTTACTCGACCGCAGCTTGAGACGCTCTCCGTCGCCGCATATCGCGCGCCGGTGACGAAAGCGGAAATTGAGGCGATCCGTGGCGTCAACTGCGGTTTGATTTTGCGCAACTTGATGATCAGGGGCCTCATTACTTCCGAAGAAATGAGTGGGGAGACGCGGTACCGCATCTCGCTGGAGTTTCTCCGCCACCTGGGTTTTTCCTCTCCGCAAGAGCTGCCGGAATACGAGCGTTTCCATGGGAGCGAGGTCATAGAGGCGTTGCTCAGCGGAGCAAAGGGGATATGAATTCAATCATCAGCGTGTTCTTTGGCGTACTCGCGCCAGCTGCCGTCGTTTCGTTCATTTTCGGCGGTACATTCGCGCATCCGGCAATCGGCATTCCGCCGTCGCGAGTATCAAGCGAATTGCGCGGCCGCTTAGCTCCGGCGCCGGTGCGGGCAACATACCCTGGAGCCCTGCCGCGCGCGCGGGGAAGAGTCGGAGGGGTTCAAAGTCTTGGCGTAGAGCTCACTGCAGTTTCTGCAATCGCAGTTGATGCCGAGACGGGAGAAGTGCTTTTTCAAAAAAATCCCGATATGGTATGGCCGACCGCTTCTCTTACGAAATTAATGACCGCGCTGCAGTTGCGCTCTCGCGGCATTCCCGGCGGGGAACAGTTGAAGCTTGAGTCCTCGGATGAGGGCGAGGGTGGAATCCCGTACTTTATTCCCGGCGAAGAGGTTTCGGAACAAGAATTGTTCCAAGCCATGCTCGTCGGTTCCGCAAATAGCGCCGCCACCGTTCTTGCGCGCTCCTCCGGCAGTCTCGAGGCGTTCGTTGCTGCCATGAACGAACGCGCACGCACGCTGGGACTCTCCGCCACGCGCTTCGTTGATCCGACGGGACTGAATCCCGAGAATGTTTCAACTGCCCGCAATCTGGCACTTCTCGCACGTTCCGCCTTCGCGGACGATGTTGTCCGAGAAGCGGCAAGTGCGCCGGAGGTCACAGTACATCCGGCGGGCGGCAGTCCCCGGAAGATTCGGAGCACGAACGCGCTCCTGTCCGGTTTTTTAAACACCCCGCCGTATCGCATCATTGCCGGAAAAACCGGTCACTTGGACGAGAGTCGCTACAATCTTGCATTGGAGCTTGAGCGTGACGGGCGGAGAGCTATTATCGTGCTGTTCGGCTCCGAAACGGCGGAGCGGCGCTTTCAGGAGGCAAAAGCCGTGGCCGCATGGCTGTTTAATGACCTTCGTGCGGTGGCGCGTTAAAACATCATGTTTTCTCCCGAAGTAACAACATTTTTTTTGGCAATGACGCCGCTCGCATAGCATACAAAAGGCCCGCCGATAAGCAGGCCTTTTGTATGCGCTCAAGCTATCAATAGACTCCGAGGAGGAAGAGGCCGAGCACGATAAGTTGGAACACGATGCCGGATGAGAATGAAAAATCTTTGAATCGGTTGATAATGTAGTTGTGAAAGAAAAAGTGGAAGGAGACGAAGCGTTTCAGCCAGTGCGACCGAACAATTTCTGCCAGGCCGACAAGAAAGTCGGGAAGGATGGATCCGGCTAATGCAAAACTCATGGCGCGGGTTGAGGCAAAGTTGTGACCGTCGAAGACGGTGATGGTGAGAAGCAGTGCCCCCACTGCGTCAACGAGAACATACGAGACTGCCTGGCGCGTTTTCTCTCCATTTTTATAGTGATGATAGAGCTTTGCATCTCCGTGCGGGATCATGTCCAAAAAGAGATGCGAGAGGAATCCGAGTACGAAGCCGAGCCAGGGGTACGGCGTCCACTGTCCGATCAGCGCCCCCATCGCAGCGTGAGTCACGATTAACATACGCTATTCAGCGTACTGGAATGCGGAGAAAGCGCAACCCCCGCTCGTCCATTGTTTCTCGTGAGGATGCGGAGGCTGACCCCGTTAGAAGCAAGCGGTAATCGTTGCTTTACACGGATTATGGCCGTAAGGCGCCTTCCGCGAGTCGACTTCCCCGTTAGAAGTCCGCCGAGAATCTTACCCTTTCGCCAGGGAGAGGAGGCGAAGCCGCCGATTTTCTCGGCTCAAATTTTTTTGAACCAAAACGCTCGGAAGACTTCTAACGGGGCTGACGAAATCTCACACTCTTGGTAAGATAGAGTTGTCTTTATGGAAGCAGTGCAAACACCTCCCACCGTTTTTCCTTCATCGCGCCGCACCTGGAATCCGTGGGCCGCAGTGGCGTGGCTTCTCGGTATTTTTGGCGCCGTTATCGTGCTGCTCTTTCGCCGCACGAATCATCTCGCCCTGTTTCATGCGAAGCAGTCGCTCCTCTGGAATATCGCCGTCCTCTTGCTCCTTACGGCTTTGGGAATTGTGGATGCGGTGTTTTTTAGAATGGGGTTTGTCGGGTTTATAATCGCGGGAATCGCCGTGTGGATTTCGCGCGCGCTTCGTCTCACGGCAGTGTTTGTTGCGCTTTTTATGGCCTATCAAGGTTTCCGCGGAAGAGAGTTGAGGCTGCCTGTGATCGGCGATTGGGCAGAGAAGATCAAAATGTAGAGATTGACTTTTTTTAAAAACTGTTTCATGATGCCTCCACATATAGCGGGGTAGAGCAGTCCGGCAGTCCCGACCCGCATGAGCAGGTCGAGGATCCTCGATTCCGCCGTAGGCGGAATCGGGACTCGCCATGATTCAGTTATATGTACGCTGTTTATATACTTCGAAGTTTAAGGACAGGACAGTACTATATAGGCCAAACGAATGACTTGTCAGATCGTCTACTGCGTCATGATCGGGGAGAGGTACTCGCTACGAAGGCGTACCGTCCATGGAAATTAGTTCATAGAGAAGTGTTTAGTAGTCGGAGCGATGCTGTGCGGCGAGAATATTATCTAAAGTCATTGAAAAACAAAGAATATTTGAAACAATACATCCTCAAACATAGCGGGGTAGAGCAGTCCGGCAGCTCGCCAGGCCCATAACCTGGAGGTCGCGGGTTCAAATCCCGCCCCCGCAACCAACCACACAACCTCGGAAAAACCGGGGTTTTGTGTTGCCATTTATACCATTTCGGCTATACTCCCACTCATCATGGCGGGGTAGCTCAGTTGGTTAGAGCGTGGGACTCATAAGCCCAAGGTCGCCGGTTCGATCCCGGCCCCCGCTACAAAAAATCCGAGCGTCGTGCTCGGATTTTTTGTTTGTATTTTTATGTGATTCCTGTAGTATAGCGGCATTCTAGAAACGGAGTTTCCAGTGATAAAGGCGAAAGGTTGGATCCTCTGGTTGTTGGGTATCGCGGCGTCTGTTCCTTGGAACATCTTTCTTTCGGGGCTCATGGTTGCCGCCGCGGCGAAGGTCGGGGTGTGGTCGTATCCGCTGTTCATCCTCGTGGGTTTCGTGGAAGCGCTCCTCATCCTTCGGTTGTATCAGCCGAATGCCGACGACTGGATCGCGCGCATGATGGCGCGGCGAAGCAGGCGGCTGCTTGCTGTGGGGAGAGTAGGCGCGGTGCTTTTGGTCGGATTACTGTTCGGGCCGCTCATTTCTACGGCGTTTGTGAAACTCCTCGAATTTCGCGGACCCCGTGCGCTCCTTCTCGCATTTGCGGCCACAGCTTTGACGCGAGGCGTAGGCGTCTCTCTCTGCCTTGGCGCGGTGGAAGTATGGAAAGAGTTTCTCTTCAATGTTGGTTGATTCGCAAAAGCACCCCTCCGGGGTGCCTTTTTGTTACGGTGCTTAATTCCGAACAATTTCCTACGTGGTGCAGTATTCTTAAATTAGTCCGAACCCATTTCGTCCCGACTGCTGTCGCGGACGAGGAAGTCCCCCCGCGAATCCGCCAGCTGGCGGACGGAAAGGCGGCGGAGCCGCACGAATGACAATTTTCCCGATTTTTCCGAAATTCTAATTTCGTGAAAAATCGAGGATCCTCGATTTTGCTCCGATTAAATCGAGAGTCCTCGATCTGGTGATCGGGATAAATTCGCTCCGCTCATACAAAATCGGGACAAGTCTTTCTTTGGCGGAGTTCGGATTACTGAAATTCTAACGAATTTCAGTCTTGGTGGCAAATTCTTTGTTCTTTCAAAAAAGAATGGGCACCCTCTTGCGAGAAGTGCCCATGTTACGCCCGAAGGCG
>JBBTXB010000018.1:0-1535 GCA_038062475.1 Patescibacteria group bacterium | reverse complement strand
GCGGCCTCGTAGGCGCTGTCGGGATAGATATCCCAACCGCCGAAGACGAGATCGTCAAGCGCCGCGAGCGGAACGAACTCGCGGATCGCCGGGTTACGATTCTCGGTGCGCAGTCCCAGCCGGATGCGCCCCATCTGCGTGAGCGATCCGATAGGGTGTGCGAGGCCTCGCCGCACGTTCATCACGCCCGCAATGAAAGTTGTCGCAACCGCCCCCATGCCCGGGAGCAGTACGCCGAGCTTGCCCTCGGCCGGAGTTATAATTCGCTTCTCCATAAATTTAGGTGGACAAAACTTTTTCTAAAATATTGCACATCTTTTGGGCGACGTGCTCCCCGTATGGATGCCGCCAGTTGCGCTCCCGCGAAATCATCTCTTCTGTTTTTTGAGAGATTGTTTCCGGGTCAAAACCGGCGATAACATTTGATCCCATCGTCAGGGTTTCCTGCCGTTCGGTATTTTTACGCAGGGTCACAAGCGGCACGCCGAGAATTGCCGCCTCTTCTTGTATGCCGCCGGAATCGGATAAAATCAGCTTGGCGTTAGAAACCAGGGTCAAAAAATCAAAATAATCAACAGGGTCAATGATTCTAATGTCAGCATCGGCGGCCAATGTGACGCGTTCCAGATTCTTGCGCGCACGCGGGTGTATCGGATACATAACCGGCAACTTGTAACGCTTCGCTATGAGCGCCAGGCCATTCAACAGGTTCTGAAAATTCTGATGATTATCCACGGCGCCGGCTCGGTGAATCGTAGCCAAAAAATAATTTTCGCGCTCTAAACCCAAACGCCCCATAATAGAGCTTGTTGCCAGCGCTTTTTTTACATTCTCCGTAACGGCATCAACGATGAGGTTTCCGACAACAAAAATGTTCTCCCTTATTCCCTCATTTTCAAGATGCGTTTGTTGCAGCGGGGTCGGCGCAAAAAAATACGAAGCCAGCCGGTCAACAACCAAACGGTTGACCTCTTCCGGCATTCCCCGGTCAAATGAGCGCAAACCGGCCTCGAGTTGGATGATGGGTATGCCGAGCTTGGCCGCCGCCAAGGCGCCAGCAATGGAACTGTTCAAATCGGCGTACACGCAAATGTAGTCCGGCTTTTCTTCCGCCAATACTTTTTCAACGCCGATCATCATCTTGCCCACCTGTTCGGCGTGAGTGCCGGAGCCGACGCCGAGATTGTATTTTGGATCCGGCAAGTTCAAATTATTCCAGAACACCTTGTCCATGATATCGGAGTAGTGCTGGCCGGTGTGGATAATAAAAAAATTGAAGGCGCGCGTTTTGGCCTCATGAATAAACGGGGCCATTTTAATTATTTCCGGCCTGGTGCCGAAAATAAGCGCCAATTTCTTGTTCATCCCGTTAGAAGCAGGTCGCGATCAAAAAGATACGACCCGTCTGCATTATTTTTATAATTTCGACCGTGCATACGTTTGTTATTCCCGAAAAGAAGCGATCGCGGCTTCTAACGGGATTCATCCCGTTAGAGGCAGGTCGCGGTCAAATCCGCGACTGGTGCTTATGGTAT
>JBBTXB010000017.1:0-21229 GCA_038062475.1 Patescibacteria group bacterium | reverse complement strand
CGTTTCTTGCGACGGATATCATGGGAACATGGACACTTCTGGAAGCCGTGCGGCGTCACAACATTCCGCGCATGATCCAGATTTCAACGGATGAAGTATTCGGCGAAATTATGGAAGGGGAGGCGGATGAGCAAGCACCCTTTCGTCCGCGGAGTCCGTATGCTGCGGCGAAGGCGGGCGGGGATCTTTTGTGCGCGGCATTCCACGAAACATACAAGACGCCGGTCATTGTGACTCATGCCTGCAACATCTACGGGCCATACCACTATCCGGAAAAGCTGATTCCGCTTGCGATAACGAATCTTTTGGAAGGGAAGCCGGTGCCGCTCTATGGGGACGGGAGCCAGATTCGCGAGTGGATGCACGTTTCCGACCACTGCCGCGCGATCGCGGAAGTTTTGAGGCGTGGGAAGTCCGGGGAGGTCTACAACATCGGAACTGGCGAACGAATTTCTAACCTTGAACTACTTCAACGCATCGCCGCCATCCTCGGGAAGGACGAGAGTGCCATTCACCGAGTCGCGGATCGTCCGGGCCATGATAGGCGCTATGCGCTCTCCCACCAGAAAGTGAGCAGCGAGCTTGGCTGGAAGCCGAGTAAAACGCTTGCGGAAGGCCTTCCCGAAACCGTCGCCTGGTACCGCGAACACGAAAGCTGGTGGCGTCCGCTCAAAAGCGGGGAGTATTTGGAGTATTACCGAAAGCAATACAAAGTAAGAGACGCGGCTTGACATTTCGGCAGAGCCGTGGTTTCTTAAAGCATTGCTCCTTTGTTTAAAAAGACCACTTTGGCGCTACCAAGGAGGGCTATGTATCGGGACGAATTGGAAGCGTTGGCAAACCTGCTCGCGATCCGCGAGCTCGAGAACCGCGAACTTCAGGAGAAGCTCGAAGCAATGCAGGAGGCAGAGACAGGAGCGGAAACGGCCAGGATAACACGCTTGCAGTTCGATTTTTCTGGGGAGGCGTACCGGAGACTGATGGAGATCTTGGACGCCTCCGGTCTCAAGACCAGGGCCGAGTTGGTTCGTGACGCCTTGCGCCTCTACGAGTGGTGCTTGAAGGAGAAGCGCGATGGATGGAAGCTTCGGTCGGTGAATGGCGACATTGTAATGGAAGTCGTGCTCTAGACACCCGACGCCCACTGCAACCGCAGGGGCGTTTTTGTTACTCGTTCGAAATTTCAGCACAATTGACTACCAAACGCGAAACGAGGAGATGTACCACTTTCTCAGCGATCGCTGAGAAAGTGGTACAATGCTTCCGAGGAGGTTTGCTGCGCTTTTAATGCTCCTCTTCAATGTTCGTTACCGCGAATGTTCGCTGCCGTGCGGCAATAGCTCGTTCGGCACGTTAATTGAATAATTATGGGAATTAGAAAACGAAAGAAGTCTAAAAAATTTTCTCGCGCGCAAGAGGTTTTCAACGAAATCGCAGAGACGCTTGAATACGTTTACAATACCGAACGCCGACGGATACCGATGACGGTCATAGGACTGGATGCCTACCGAGCGTGGAAGGAGTATGACGACTGGAGAAAGGAGCGACGGCAGTTTTACTACTTGAGGCAGAGGAAATTGATCGAAGCGAAGAAAGTCGGGGACCGGCTGATGGTGAGATTGACTGAAAAAGGGTATCGGCAGGCGCTCGAAGCCAAACTTTGGGGAACGCGCCAGAAGTGCGCAGACGGCGTCTGCCTCGTTACCTTCGATATACCCGAGTCACAGAAAGTTGCGCGAGACGCATTTCGTCGGCTGTTGCGCGAGTGTGGATTTCAGCAGCTTCACCGCAGCGTTTGGGTGAGCGAATACGACGTGCGCGAGCCGCTCCTTGAGTTCGTAAGGATCAATAAACTTACGCCGTGGATCCATATTTTCGTCGGCAAGATCGCAACCACGATGTCGTAAAGATTACCACTTTCTCAGCGATCGCTGAGAAAGTGGTACAAGGCAAAGCGCGAAGTTTTTTTAGTGTACAAGTTCAGTACACAAGGTTGACGAGATGGGCACACTATCCGTACAGTAGCTCCGCTATGAAAGCCCTGATTGCCGCCGGAGGTCGTGCCACGCGCCTGCGGCCCATTACCCACACGCGAAACAAGCACCTCATCCCCATCGGGGGGAGGCCAATGATTGTGTATGCATTGGAGAAGCTTCGGGCTGCCGGAATCCGCGAGGTATATGTGAACGTGAACCCCGGAGACTCCGAGATGCGGAAGCTCTTGGGTGACGGCTCACGGTGGGGGATGAACGTTACGGTTATTGAACAGACGGGCGGCCCGCAAGGAGTGGCGCATATTCTCCGCGGCGCAAAGCCATACCTGCAGGGAGAGCCATTCATTTTTTATTTGGGCGACAACATTATTCTGGGCGACATAAAACGTTTCTGCGACACGTTCGCGGCGGCGAAGTGCAACGCGCTTCTCGCCATCGCCAAAGTTCCCGATCCGCAGCGCTTCGGAGTGCCCGAGTTTCGGGACGGAAAAATCATCCGCGTGATTGAAAAACCGGCGCACCCGCCGTCGGAGTATGCGGTTACGGGCATCTATGTCTATGACGACCACGTTTTTGAAGCGGCAGAGAACATTCAGCCCTCCGCGCGCGGCGAGTACGAGATTTCCGACGTGCACACCTGGCTCATTGATCATGGTTACAGCGTCGCGCACGAAGAAGTGACCGGCTGGTGGAAGGACACGGGGAAGCCCGAGGATCTCCTCCACGGAAACCAGCTCGTTCTTTCGGATATGCGTCTAGAGGACGCGACTATGGAAGGATTGGTTGGCCCCGAAGCCGTTATTCAAGGACGAGTGCGGATCGGGGCAGGCACGCGGGTGGAAGGAAAGACGCTCATTCGCGGCCCGGTCACGATCGGGGAGAACTGTCTTATTACGGGAAGTTATGTCGGCCCCTACACCTCTCTCGGGAATGGGGTAAGGATTTCTGAAACAGAAATTGAACACTCCATCGTGCTTGACCATGCGGAGCTGGTTTCCGCCGGCCGTCTTGTTGACTCGTTGATCGGCGAGTACGCGCGGGTTGCCTCCACCCACGCCCGCCGCCTCTCCGGCCATCGAATGGTGATCAGCGACCACTCGCAAGTAGAGATTTGAGGTTGGGGACAAATGCTAACGATTACGCTCACTGTGAAAGAGCTCATTGTCTCGTCGTATTTTTTTCATTCAGGAATACTCGCTCTTTCAAACGTTCGCTTTAATCGTTAGCATTTGTCCCCGTGTGATGGAAGGATGGGGCTCGCGCTTTCAACGCTCGCTCAAATGTACGCCGTCCGTTTTACCACTCCACTCACCGCAACTGCAGCGAGAAAATTCCCTTTGTATTTCCGATGGTCCCCGTAAAGTACAGTTTTTTTCCATCCGCTCCGATCGTAAAATCACGGATTTCCGTTGCTTTGACCAGCTCGACCACATTCCTCGGTTCACGGGTGTCTAAATCAATGGCGCGGATGAGGTTGCCCCATCCTCCGAAGAGATACGGCCACCCTGCATGGAGCGCCGCGCTTCGCACCGTTTCTCCATAGCGGGCAAGAAGTCGCGATTCGCCGCGAGCGGCATCGCTCGTCCAGATTTCAAAATCATTCCACGAGAGGAGTTCGCCGCCATCTTGCCATCGCGTTTCTTTGGCGGAGAGCGTGAGGCGAAGCGGAGTTTCATTTTCCGGCTCTATCACAAGCACGCGAGAGTCGCGCGCGTTAAAGAGCGTGAGATGGGGTTCACGGGACCGCAGAAAGGAATACGCTCCTGCGGGGAGAGACAACACGGTTTGCGCGCTTGCCGCTCCCACGTTGCGGCGAGTGAGTCGCGGGGCAGATGCGGTCCCGAGAATGGCATAGAGCACCTCGTTTCGCAGATAGACCTCTTCCGGAACGGGCGAGGCGATTACGGTCCGCTCCCCTGTTTTTTGGTTGATGCGGAGGAGTGTTCCTCGCCCGGGAACGGTGCGCACAAACCCCTCCAGAGTTTCTTCGTCGGTTCCCCATGCGACGCGCGCGAGAGGCGCCCTGTTCTTTTGGAGATCAAGGAGCGGGGAGGGGTTGTTTCCCGACGCAAGAAAATATTGCCTCACTTCCCCGGAAATGGTTATGAGAACATCCCCGTGCTTTGATCGTGAAAAGGCGACTGTTTCCGGTTTCCCCGATGCGCGGGACTCTGGCGCGGACGGTTTTTTTTGAAGAATCAGCTCGTCGGTATTTTGCGAAAGATTGCGTATCCACACCTCCGTCCCCGTCGGTTTTTGGAGCGCGTATGCGAGCGAGTTTCCGTCCGGAGAAAGAGAGAGGGAACGTATCTCTCCGGGGACCGCGAGTGTTGGGACCTCGTCGCGGAATAGTTTGATCTCTCCGGCAAACGTGACTACCCCGCTCTGTACTTCAAGCCGACGTTCCCACGGGAGATAGCCGGTCTTTTCCAGGCGCACGACATACTCGCCCGGGAGCAGGCGGGCGAGGCGCGCGGGGGTTCGTTCGCGCACTTGTTTTCCGTTTACAAAAATGATCGCGTCGCGCGGGACCGATTCAACGCGGATGAGCCCGGTTTTTTCAAATCTCTGTTTGGTAACATTATAGCGATAGCCGGCAGCAAAAAGAGTGACCGCGATTGACGTGGCGATGAAGCAAAGCACGAATACGATGAAGATGATTCGGCGGACGGAACGGCTCATACGACAGAGTCACGAAGCACGTAACATGTAACATGGAGCATTTGTTCAAGGACTACGCCCCGCGTTTTATGTTCCATGTTTCATGCTTCATGTTTCCTGTGGTCATGCTATACTTCACCCTCTTATGCCCAGTAATACAACTTCGACCCGCCCCGAAAACTTTCGGGGCGAACGAAGAAACGTGCTTGTGCAGATACCTCGGGGAATCACGAATCCTCGTCTAACCCGCAACTCGACTAACAGTCGAAGTTGATATACTGGGTATGGCTCAATTTCGCATTCAAGGCGGCAATAAACTGCAGGGCTTGGTGACGGTTTCCGGGATGAAGAATGCGGCCACTCCTATTATAGCAGCAACGCTCCTTACGGCGGATCGGTGCCGCATTCGGAATGTGCCGAGGATCACCGACGTTCTGCGCATGGTTGAGATTCTGCAGAGTCTCGGGGCGGTTGTTGAATGGAACGGCGAGCACGAGCTTATCATTTGTGCGAAAAATGGGAACCCCGCCGCTCTCGACGCGGGTGCGGTCGCCGCGATGCGTTCTTCCATTTTATTCCTGGGGCCGATGCTTGCGCGTTTTCACGAGGCGCAGATGCCGGAGCCGGGCGGCTGCATTATCGGCAATCGTCCGATTGAAACTCACCTCGCCGCCCTTACGGCTCTCGGCGCCGAAGTGCAGCACGGTGAAGGGCACGTTACCGTACGGGCATCGGCGCTCCACGGAAACGAAATTGTGCTCCCCGAGTTTTCCGTAACCGCGACGGAGAATGCCATGATGACCGCAGTTCTCTCCGCCGGACGCACGATGATCCGCTTAGCCGCTGCGGAGCCGCATGTTCAGGATCTCGCTTCGTTCCTGCGCGCCATGGGCGCGCGCATTGCCGGCGACGGCACTCACACCATTACGATTGATGGGGTAGAGCGACTTCACGGGGCCGAGCACACGGTTATTCCCGACTGCATTGAAGCGGGCACCTTCCTTGTTGCAGCAGCCGTGACGCGGGGGAGAGTAGACGTTGCCGGTGTGGTTCCGGAACACTTGCATGCAGTTTTAGCGCTTTTGCGCGCAGTCGGCGTTTCTGTTCACGTCGGAGAGCGCTCCATTCGCGTGAGTCCGGGCGGAACGCTCCATGCGTTTCGTCTGCAAACCATGCCATACCCCGGTTTCCCCACTGACTTGCAGGCGCCATTCGGGCTGCTTGCGACCGCATGCCACGGCACGAGCCTTATTCACGATCCTCTGTATGAAGGGCGGATGGGGTATGTGCAGGAACTCGTGAAAATGGGGGCGAGCGCGGAGGTGTGCGATCCGCACCGCGTTCTTATTTCCGGACCGACGCCGCTCTATGGGAAGGAGATCAAAAGTTTGGATCTTCGCGCCGGCGCGACGCTGCTGCTTGCAGGGCTCGCCGCGCGAGGAGAATCTGTCCTCCACGATGCGGAGATTCTGGATCGCGGTTACGAGCGGATTGATGAGCGCCTGCGCGCGCTCGGGGCGGACGTGCGGCGGGAAGCATAAGGAATAAATCCGAAATCCGAATATCGAAATCCGAAACAAATCCGAATGACCGAAATATAAATTTCCAAAACGGTTTCAATTATTTGAATGTTCGGATTTTGAATTTGTTTCGTGCTTCGGAATTCGTGCTTCGTGCTTTTGAATCGTATCTTGAGGTACAATACTAGCGATGCCGCTTTCATCAACAACCAATAGTTCCGTACCCCCGCGCCGAGTTCTCCGGCGTTTGCTTGGTTCGTACCTCCTGATCATCGCGTTCGTTATAAGCTTTGTTGCGGGCGTGTATCTCGGAAGAACGAAACCGGGACTGTTCGGACCATCCGGATCGGGCCGTGTTTTAAACCGCGACGCCCAATCCAAAAAGCCGATTCCCGATGTGGATTTTGCGCAGTTCTGGCAGGTTTGGGACTATGTGCGTTTCCGCTTCGCCGGCGAGCTCCCGCCGGAGAGCAAGATGTTTTATGGGAGCATTGCCGGTATGGTTTCCGCCTTGGGAGACCCATATTCTGTTTTCTTTGAGCCCACGACGGCAGAAGAATTCGCCCAAGAACTCAAGGGAACTTTTGACGGTATCGGCGCGGAGATCGGCATAAAAAATGACACGCTCACGATCGTGGCGCCGCTGCCGGATTCACCGGCAGAGCGCGCCGGTTTGCGTGCTGGGGACAAGATTTTGGCCATTGAAGGAGAAAGCACGGCCGGGATGCCGCTCGACGTGGCAGTCCGAAAAATCCGCGGCGAGAAGGGGACGGAGGTGAAACTCACGGTCTCGCGCTCCGGTACTGCCGAACCGTTTGAAGTGAAAATCGTTCGCTCGGCAATCGTGGTAAAGAGCGTGCGCGTTACGACGCTTCCGGGAAATATTGTTCACATAGAATTGCAGCAGTTTGGAGAAGATACGGCGACGCTCTTTGATCGTGTCGTTCGCGATGCGGTTGCGGCGAACGCCCGCGGTATTATTTTGGACATGCGCAATAATCCGGGCGGATTCCTTGACGTCGCCATTCGGGTCGCCGGCGAATGGGTGAAAGACGATGTGATTGTTTTTGAGCGTACGGCGGGAGCGGATGATCAAGCATTCCGCGCAAACGGCAAAGGTCGGCTCGCGGGCATCCCCACTGTCGTGCTTGTGAATAAGGGCTCCGCATCGGGTTCGGAAATTGTTGCCGGGGCGCTGCAGGACCACAAACGTGCGATCATTGTTGGGGAGCAGACCTTCGGGAAGGGTTCAGTGCAGGATTATGAACAGTTCCCGGATGGTTCCGCTCTGAAACTCACGATCGCCCAGTGGCTCACGCCGGCGAAGCGTTCCATTGAAAAGTCGGGCATTACGCCGGACGCGGAAGTCGTATTGACGCCGGAGGACTATAACGCCGAGCGCGATCCGCAACTTGATAAAGCAGTGGAAATTTTAATGAGCAAGTAAGCATGGAGCATAATTCTCGCCGACCGCGTTCCGGGAACGCGAAGCGCGCGAAAACAAACTCTCACGCGGCAGCGAAGCGTCCGCAGGATCGGCACGTTCGGACAGAGGTTTCGGCCGGCGGGATCGTTTTTAAACGCCTTCCCGAAGGGATTTTTGTCGGGTTTCTGTTGGATCCGTTCAACAAGTGGACATTCGCTAAAGGCCACGTGGAGCCGGGTGAAAAGAGCCAGTCTGCAGCTCTTCGTGAAACTGAAGAAGAGATGGGCATCCGGAATCTGCGCGTAGAGGAGTATTTGGGCAAGATTGATTTCTGGTTCCAGCACGAAGGAGTCCGCGTTCATAAGTTTGTGTATTACTATCTTTTAGAAGCCCCTCCCGAGGAGCGCGGAAGGCCGCAGCGGGAAGAGCACATCCAAAAAATCGTTTGGGTTCCGCTGCGCGAAGCGCTCGCAAGGTCGAGTTATCCCGACATTGAGTCAGTGCTTAAAAAAGCGGTTGCGCAGATGCGCACGCTCCAGAAATAATGGAGACGTTGCAATTTGCCGTAAGGACCGTTGCAGAGGCGTTTGAGACTCTTGGAACATCCGAGAGCGGACTCGCAAGCGCCGAGGCGCGTCGGCGGCTTTTGCGTTTTGGAAAAAACGAAATTCGCGAACGCGTCATGGGCTGGCCTATTCTCCTCGTGCGGCAGTTCCGCGGTCCATATACCGCGCTCCTTGCCGGCGCGGCAGCGCTCGCGCTTCTGGCGCGGGAGCCGGTGGACGCGCTCACAATTTTCATCATTCTTGCGCTTTCGGCGTTCCTTGGATTTTTTCAAGAATTTCGATCGGAGCACACGCTTCGGAAACTGCGTACGCTCGTACCGCATATGGTTACCGTGCGCCGCGACGGCGCGGAACGATCGTTGCGCCGCGAGGAGTTGGTTCCGGGCGATGTTGTTATCGTTACTGACGGCGACATCGTGCCCGCGGATCTGCGGCTTACGGTCTCCCAGGGGATCCTCCTTGATGAGTCGGTATTGACGGGCGAATCCATTCCCGTGCCAAAGGATGTTTCACCGGCGTCGGGGCCGAGCCTTTCTCTTTCCGACGCTTCGTGCGTTCTCTTTCAGGGCACAACCGTTCTTGATGGAAGAGGAGAGGGGGTCGCCGTGGCAACCGCGCACAATACTATTTTTGGCGAAGTTGCGAACCGCGCGGCCGGGGTTATCCGTCCGAGCAGATTTGAAGAAAACCTCCGGCGATTCAGCCGTTTTGTGCTGGGCATCGTCGCGTTCCTCTTAATGCTCATTTTCGGCGCTCATATCCTCGTGCGGGGGCCGAGCGTGAACGTGCCCGAGCTCGCGCTTTTCATTATCGCCATCGCCATCGGCATCGTCCCGGAAGCGCTGCCGGTTGTGACGACCGTCACCTTTGCCGCGGGCGCGCGGATGCTCGCGCGAAAGCACGTCGTCGTCCGCAGGCTTTCCGCGGTGCAGGATTTGGGTGACATTGATTTGCTGTGCGTGGACAAGACCGGAACCCTTACCGAGAATCGGTTGACGCTCCGGTCAGTTGATTCGTCTCGGCCCGAGGAATGTCGGCTCTTTGCTCTTCTCGCATCCAGTCCCGGCGCACGCAGGCGCAGCGCAACCGGCAGTTCTTTTGACATTGCATTATGGAGAGAAGCGACCTCCGAGGAGCATGCTGAACACGACCAATGGAAGCGCGTGTGGGAAATCCCGTTTGATCCGGAGCGGAAGCGGAACGCAGTCGTCGCGGAACGCGGCGAAAAGACCCTGCTCATTGTCCGCGGTGCTCTTGAGACGATTCTGGAACGCTCGGGCACGCTTGCCGGAAGCGGTGGGGATCGGCCGCTAGACTCCGCGGCGCGGGAGATGCTCGGGAAAAACGCGCGGAGCGCGGGAGAGCGTGGAGCGCGGGTGCTTGCGGTCGCTGCGCGATCCGTGAATAGGCAGATGCGGTACAGCGACACTGACGAGCGCGAGCTTACGCTCGTGGGCCTTCTTTTCTTTGAAGATCCGCTGAAGCCAACGGCTGCGGCGGCAGTGCGGCTTGCGCGCGAGATCGGCGTGCAGGTTAAAATTTTGACCGGGGATGCTCCCGAAGTCGCCGGTGCCGTTGGCCGCGAACTCGGAATTCTTTCCGCCACCGAGCGCGTCCCAACGGGCGCGGAAGTACGCTCCCTCGGTGAAGATGAGCTTCGCGCTCTTGCGGAGCGCACGCACGCGTTCGCGCGCCTTGAACCAAAGGACAAGTACCGTCTCCTTGAAATATTTCAGGAGCGCCATACGGTCGGATTTCTGGGCGAGGGTGTGAACGACGCGCCCGCGCTCGCCATCGCCCACGTCGCCGTCGTGGTGCAAGGGGCTTCCGACGTCGCGCGTGAAGTTTCCGACGTGATTCTTCTTGACCGGGATTTGCACGTCATTATTTCCGGCGTAAAAATCGGAAGGAAGGTCTTTGCGAACGTGATTAAGTATCTCGTTTTTACCATGTCGGCTAATTTTGGGAACCTGTTTACGATTGCCGTCATTTCTGTCATCTCCGGTTTCCTGCCGCTTCTTCCTGCGCAGATACTCCTTGCGAATCTGCTCACGGACATCCCCATGATCGCCATTGCCACGGATCGGGTTTCGAGCGATGAGTTGCGCCGTCCGCGACGCTTCCAGATTCGCGGCCTGGCGGCCGCCATGCTCGTGTTCGGAATGGTGAGCTCGCTCTTTGATTTCATTTTTTTCGGTGCGTTCCGCACTGCGCCCGAGCCGGTGCTCCGGACGCTGTGGTTCCTCTTTACCCTCGGCACCGAATTCGCGTTTCTGTTCGTATTGCGCACGCGCAGGCCGATATTTCGCGCGGCTCCTCCGTCTCGCGCGATAGTTGTTTCAACGCTTGGCGCCATTGCCGCCACGGCAATTATTTTTGCCACGCCGCTTCGCGCATTGTTCCATTTTGTGATGCCGGGCGGCTGGTCTCTCCTTGCCATTTCGGGTCTCACAGCCGCCGCCTTTTTGGTAACTGAAGTTGTGAAGAATGCGTATTACCGAGTGTTCGGGGAGAACGGCGAGAAAGCGTAAAATCTCTGCTGGTATCAGAATTCGACGCGAATCATTTTAAAAAAAGACCCGTTGTTTTACGGGTCTGCGTTGATGCCGTGATGGTGTTTGATGGGTTTACCATCTGATGATGAAGACTGCCAGTTCCTTGACAAAGTCCTCGCCAGTGTCATCGCTAAGCCAGTCAGATTTTACTATTGTCCAGCGTGCACGGAGTTTATCGACACTGCGCAGTTTAAGGACGACAGCGTTCAGCATCTTTGTCTCCTCTTTGGAGAGGGAAGCAGAATACCCTGTTCCCACGCGCGCTTCGCGTCTGCCAGCAGATGCTTCCTTGCGCCCCTCTTCGCGGCATTCTTGGTACCATTTATCGACAACTTCTTGCATTTCTTCACGCTTGTTTCGGCGCTTTTTTCTCGGCGCGGCAGCGGAAAGCGAGCGCAGCTCTGTGACGAAAGAGTCCTTGCTACTAGTAGACACGGTTGAACCTCCCCAGGTAAAAGAACACGGCTATAATGTATACTCACGTTAAGGCTTAGTCAATCGTCTCTCGACAAGGAAGATTGAGGCGGCTTACAATAGCGATGGATGAAAGTTGTTCTCACAAAAGGCGTTGCCAAATTGGGCCGGGCGGGTGAGGTTAAGGAAGTTGCGGACGGCTATGCCCGTAATTTTTTGATTCCCCGAGGGTTTGCGGCTTTGGCGACGCCCAAAAAACTCCAAGAGCTTCTGGCGGAAGATGCGCGCCGCGCGGCGCAGGAAGCGCGGGAGGATGAACGGGCGAAAAAGCTGGCGCAAACACTGGCCGGAACAACGCTTGCTCTTACGCTTTCCGCAAACGAGGAAGGGACTCTATATGCTGCGGTGCACGCGCAGCAGATCGCCGAGGCACTTTCCGCGCAAGGGTTCAGGGTGAGTGCGGATCAAGTGGAATTTCCGAAGGAGCCGGTGAAGCGGGTGGGGGAATACTCTGTCATGATTCGTTGCGGATCCGAATGCAGCGCACGGGTAAGACTTGAAGTCTTGAGGAAAAACTAACTCGATATATCGACATTTCGAAGCATGGCCAAATTCATTTTCATAGCGGGCGGCGTGATGTCCGGGGTCGGAAAAGGGACTGCGGTTGCTTCTATTGCGAAACTGTTGCAGGCGCGCGGATTCCGCGTTACTGCCATGAAGATTGATCCGTATATCAATGTTGACGCCGGTACCATGAACCCGATTGAGCACGGCGAGGTGTTCGTGACCGACGACGGCGACGAAACCGATCAAGACATCGGAAATTACGAGCGGTTTATGGACACGTCAATTCTTTCAACGAATTACATGACGACCGGCCGCGTATACCAGACGGTTATCGAGCGCGAACGGAATTTGGAGTACGGCGGCCGGTGCGTTGAGGTTGTGCCGCACATCCCCGAAGAGGTGATTAGAAGAATCCGGCGTGCGGCAAAAGAAGCCCGCGCGGAGATTACGATTATTGAGATTGGCGGCACGGTGGGGGAATATCAGAACATTTTGTTTCTGGAAGCGGCGAGGATGATGAAATTGAAAAAGCCCCATGACGTGCTCTTCGGGATCGTTTCCTACCTCCCCATTCCTTCAAAAATCGGCGAGATGAAAACAAAACCGACGCAGAATGCCGTACGCGAGCTGAACTCCGCCGGCATTCAGCCCGACTTTATTCTCTGCCGCGCCGAAGTTCCGGTGGATGCCCCAAGGCGGAGGAAGATCGCGATTTTTTGTTCCGTTGATCCACGGGACGTGATATCCGCACCGGATGTGGACACGATTTATGAAGTTCCGTTGAACCTCGAGCGAGAGCACCTCGGAGCCCGCATTCTTTCAAAATTCGGCCTGCGCACGCGCGCGGGGAACGGTCTTCGCGACTGGGGGAAGCTCGTAACCATTGCCCGAACGGCGAGCCGCGAGGTAAAGATCGGCATCGTCGGGAAATATTTCGCGAGCGGGGAGTTCGTGCTTACGGATGCGTATATCTCGGTGTTGGAGGCGCTACGGCATGCCGCTTGGAATTTTGAACGAAAACCAGTGCTCACCTGGGTGAACGCGGAGGAGTTTGAGCAGGACCCGGGCGCGCTGCGCCGCCTCGGCGAATACGACGGCATCGTGGTGCCGGGCGGCTTTGGCGGAAGGGGCGTGGAGGGAAAGATCGCCGCCATTCGGTTTGCCCGCGAGCACAAAATACCGTATCTCGGGCTCTGTTACGGCATGCAGTTGGCGACCATAGAGTTTGCTCGGCACGTCGCGAAACTGAAAGACGCGAATACGACCGAGGTAAATCCCGAGACCCCGCATCCGGTGATCCACATCATGCCCGAGCAAGAGAGCGTCGTGCGGGCGAAAAAGTACGGAGGGACCATGCGCCTCGGGGCATACCCGTGCATTGTTGCGCCCGGGAGCATGGCGCGGAAGGCCTACGGAAAGCGCCTTATTTCCGAACGGCACCGCCATCGCTACGAGGTCAACAACGACTATCGGGAGCGGCTTGCTGCCGCTGGGTTGACCATCTCCGGCACCTCACCGGACGGCAAGCTTGTTGAAATGGTGGAATTAAAAAATCACCCGTTCTTTGTAGGAACTCAATTTCATCCCGAGTTCAAGAGTAGACCTCTTCGACCACATCCGCTTTTTAGGGAATTTGTGAGAGTTTCAATGGCAGGGCGTAAGGGATGAAATTAGGGAAGGGGTCGGGAAACGGAAGTTTCCCGTGGCGGAATTATTCAAACCGATGGGTTTGAAGGAGGAGCCCCGAAGCATTCGGGGCGACGACGTTTCATCCCGAGTTCAAGAGTCGTCCGCTTCGTCCCCATCCGTTGTTTAGAGAATTTATTAAGGCGGCAATTTCAACGAGAAGGTAGGAGAGCAGCTTGACGGATTACGATAAGTTTGCCATACTGCAGCGCATAAGATTTAATCTAAGAGAAGCGAAGCGGAACACCAAAACTTTACGCTTTTCGCTTTAAGCTTTACGCTTCTTCTATGGCGCATAAAAAAGCAGGAGGTTCAACTACATTAGGACGAGATTCGCACGGTCAGCGGCTTGGCATTAAAGTCGCTGACGGCGAGGCAATCGCACCGGGGCAGATTATCGTCCGCCAGCGGGGGACGAAGTGGCACCCGGGAAAGAACGTGTGCCGCGCGAGCGACGATACACTCTTCGCTCTCATAAACGGTGTGGTGAAATTCACCCAGAAGAAAGCGCCGAATTTTACCGGAAAACTTCGGCTCATCACCATCGCAAACGTCATGCCGAAGGCGAAGCCATAAGTCCCGACAGTGGTCGGGATCCCGACCGCATTAGTAGATGTTTGAAGTCAAGGTGTCGGGACTGTAAAGCCGTAAGCTATAAGCACAAAATCCCCACACACTTGTGTGGGGATTTTAGTAAAAAAACTCCCCCGAAAACGACGAGAGTCGTCTCCGGGGGCGGGCCGACGATGCGGCACATAATCACATGAGCGTGTGCAGCGGGGGACCGGTCATGGTGCCTCCTCCTTGTGCCGTTGATGGTTGTGATTTTGTCCCGATTTTGATCGGGACGCCTCGGAAGGTGCAGACATGCTTCAACTGCGCTAATGCACAGCTTGACACATTTTTACGATTTTGTCAAGTGTAGCTACTTAAACGGGTTACGGAGGTCTGCGGGAACGGGGACGGGAGTTTTACGCGCCTCCGCCTCGGTTTTTATTGCCGCGAGATCTCGCGTTCCCAGTTCTTCCAGAGCAACGGAATTTTGAAGCGAAATGATCTCCGGAATGAGCGCGACGATGCTTGCGACACCGCGGTAGATTAAAAAGCCAGTGACGACCGCACTCGCCAGAACGAGTACAAGTATTGCGCCAAACGCGCGCGGGAGGAGTCGCGCGATCGTGAGCGGTTTTTTTGAACGGAGAGAGAATTTCATACTAGCGGAGATATGCATTGGCATGCAGTGTCGCAGTGACAGCGCCGGAGCCGTCACTTCCCATACTCGTTGAGTTCACCGTGACGGCGAGCGGCAGGGTCGGCAAGAGCGAAAGATAACGTAAGACGGAAAGCGCGTTTCCCCGAAGCGTAATCGTTACGGGTAGGATTTTGTAATCTTTTCCGGGCACGGTGCCGGGAGCAAGTTCTATCCGTTGTGAAACCGCAGTCGCGTCTGCAACTCCTTCCAAGGAGGTGATGAGCCGCAATTCTTCCCCCGGTTTGAGGAAGACGGTCTCGAGGGTTTGCACTTCGGCTTTCGCGGCGCGGAACTGCTCCAGCGCGACGCGGATTTCCTTGGTGGCTTGCTTTTTAACCAAAAGTTGGGCACGCAGATCGCGTATTTCCGCGCTCGTGCTCACGATACCCGATACAATGGGCACGATGAGTATGGCCAAAATGAGGAGCGCAGAGGCAAGGGCGATGGCGGTAATGCCGATGGCGCGGTGGCGAAGTTGGAGTTTAAATACCATAAGAGGGCTATACAGAAGTCTATGGTTGTCTGGGGGGCACAAGCGCCGCCCGGATTTCAAAATCAACATTTTCACGAAGGGTGAGCGAAGAGAGGGGGACGGAGACGCTTTTTAAAAGCGGATTGGCCTCAAGGCGCTCGCGGAATTGCAGGAGCGCGTCTCGCGTTTGGGCTCTGCCGCGGAGGATGACTGTGTTCCCGCCGCGATCAACGGTGAGGGATGCGAGCGTGACATTCTCCGGAACCAGCGCGAAAATTTCTGCGAGCGCGGAAGTCCAGCCGAATGATTCGCGTTGCAGCTCGCGAATCGCCCGGAGCGTGCCGTTTGCTTCACCGACTTCCTTGTTTATAGAGGCGTATTCGCGAGCGGTCTCTTCCCGATGCGCGGTGATCGTTTGGAGATTGCTGTGCACGATCGTACGGGCGAAGAACAGTATCCCGGCGGTCGCGGCAAGAAGCGCGAGCAAAGAGAGCGCAATGCGTTCCAATGTCAAATAAGCAAGCGTGGTTGCAAGGATTTTCCTTTTTTCCGGGCTCAAAAGATTCAGATTGATCATATCGTTATGAAGCACGCAGCATGAAGCATGGAACATGGAAGGTGGGCGTGTTCACGTTTTATATTTTGTGCTTCAGGTTTCATGTTTCACGTTTCATGTTCTGCGTCGCCGCGGAGCGCCAGGCCGATCGCGGTTGCGTATCCCAGGCCGGCATTCGTAAGCCGTGAGTCGCGCGGTGGCGCCACGTTTGTCCACGGGTTCCCGCGCCGCACTTTTATGCGCAATGCCTGGGAAAGCACGGCGTCTATCTTTCGGAAATTGCCACCCCCGCCGCAGAGAATAATGTTCTGGATTTTTCGACTCTCTTTGGCGCGGCTTTGGTAAAAACGAAGCGCGTTGCGGATTTGCTTGGTCATATCCGCAATCGTCGCGCTCAATACCTGTCGCAGTTTGCCCTCGCAGCGCTTCAGGTCCAATCCGCACTCGTGTTTTGTTTCTTCCGCCTTTTCGAATGGGACGCTGAGCGCCTGCGCGATCGTTTGCGTGATGGCGACACCGCTTATGGGAATGTTCATCGTGAGTTCCACTGCTCCATCGTTTATGAAGATAAGACTGGTGTGCGTCGCCCCGATATCAAGAATTACAAATGGCCCTCCAGCTTCTTCCAAAGGAAGAAGCGCCCTTGAGGTAGCCATGGCTTCAATTTCAAGGGCGACGGGAACAAGTCCCGCGTCTTCAATGATTTGAGTATAGCTTGCCACGAGTTCCAGCGGAGCCGCTCCGATGACGACGCGATGGAATTTTTTCCCGCCGCGTTCTATTCCACCGATCGTGTGCCAATCGAGCGATAGCGCCTCGGGCGGAAGGGGGAAGTTTTCCGCGGCCGCCGTTCGGACGGCAGCTCCCAGTTCCACGCCCTCGGCAGGCGCCTCGATAACTTTGATAAATGTTTTTCCTTCCGGAAGCGAAGCCACGACGGATCGTCCGCGCACGCGGCCGCGCGTTCCCCGGATGAGCGCGCGGATGAGCTCGCTCATTTTTTGCGGTTCGGTGATGACGCCGTTCACTGAAAGTCCGTCCGGTACGGCGACTTCCCCAAACGCCCGCACGCGAGAGCCGCGGCGGAAAGGCACAAGCGCCGTCCCGAGCGCCACCAGTTTCAGCGAGCGATCTCCGAAGTCCAATCCGAAAGGGTGGTTCCCGCCGAATGAAATTATGGAATTTCTTGCCATGTCTCTGATTTTATACCCCACGAGCCGGAGGGTGAACCGGAAAAATTACTGTCAATAAACTCGCTCGTCTCGTAGTTAACCTCTGCGTTCTGATCCAGATAGAGGCGCTTGCCGGTGACTGCCTTGACATTGGCGTTATTTTTTAGCCGGACTACGCCGTTATGCGCCGAAAAAATCGCTCCATACGCCGTATTGTCCACCGTTATAGCCGGACTCGCCTCGTCCGTTGATGTGTTAGTGGAAATAAACCACAGGTGGCTTTGCAGATGGCCGGAACCGGATATTGTTGTGCCATTTTCTATGGTTATTTTTCCTTTGGTCGCCTGGTCGGCCGGGTCGTCAGCGATGATCCAGGTACTGTTGGCGCCGAAGACCGGGTCAACCGTGAGGGATGAGGTTTGCTTGGTAGTTATATTGCCCAGAACCCAGATGACTCCGGTTACCGTCACGTCCACGCCGTTCCCGAGCGTTAGGTTGCCGATAATTTTTTTTGGCCCGAGAGTAGCGCCGTCCGCGGGCGCGTAGTTTCCGTTAATCACATCCCCCGCTTCCGCCAGCGCTTCCCAGGCGGCGAGATTCATGTTGGGGAGTGTCGTGGTGGCTGGCGAGGCGCTCCCCGGGTGACTCGTCCCGTCCACTGTTGTGTTGCTGATGGAGGTGTAGTAAGCGTTGCGGTCAATGTCGGAGTTCATGATAGTGTGTGCGTGGGCATCGTATTTTACGCGGCATTTGTCTAGCGTGTTCCCGTCGCTTGCAACGTAGGCATCGCCTTTAATGACGGCATTTGTTGATTGACAGCTCACGGAGCCGTTTGAATAGATGGTACCAGACGCTATACTGCCGTTTTCCATATACACGCCGCTATCTCCAACCTGAAGCGCAAAGGAGAATACGGCGTTGCCTGTTTCAGCAGAGCTTGTTGTTTTGACTCTAATTTTTCGCGTCGCGTCTCCCGGTGCGGCGCCGGTGGAATTAACAGTGCGTTCGCTGCCGCTCCCCGTGACCGTTGTTGTAAAAGAAGTGCCGGGAGCAACAGTAACATTGGTTTCCCCCGGGTAATTCGTTCCGGCTGTTCCTCCGCAGGCGGCGGCGTTCGCGCTGTTCAAACACCACAGCGCCTTTTGGACGCCCGCTTCGGCGGCGGCGCGCGCGACAACGTTCCCGGTCACGCGGCGGAAGGGGCGTGTGGTGGTGAGATAGTATGTGGAAAGAGAGAGCGAAAAGATAAGCAGCACGCCCAAGAAGACGCTGGCGACGATCATGGTCTGCCCCCGCCTAACTTTTGCGGAAAACAGTCGGCTTGCGCTGTTTATACTTTTGTTCATAAGATCTCGGCAGCATATGGAATGCGCGACGCAAAAGTTAGGCGGGGATCATGGATTTCGAAGATCAATCGTGAGGGAAAGAGGGGTCTCCGGGGTGGTCGCCCGCGTTGCTCGCGAAACGATGAGCGAGACGTCAACCTGTGTCGCCGAACTCACAGTGTTATTATTGTAAAGGAAAATCAGGTCTTGGACAAAGTCAGAAAGAAGCCGTTTTGTCGTTTGGCGAGCCGATCCGACCGCAACCGCAGTCTCTGTCCACAGTTTTGTTTGATCTGTCGGGTCGCGATAGAGAACGACCGTGTCATAAAGAGCCGGAAGCAGGTTGCCGGAGACGTCAACTGCGGGAAGTTCCAAAATCAGCGTGCTTGTGCCGGAGGAGTATGGAACGCCGTTTATCGTAGCGGCGCCGAGGATGCGTCTTGCGCCAAGCGTCGCCCCCCGGATGTTTTCAATCGCCAGGAATCCGCTACGTTCGGTTTCAAGGGTGGTAGACAGACTGCCGAATAGCAGGTAGTGGGAAGCGAAAATGTCAGCGGTAACCACCGCGACCGTCGCCAAAATGGCGACGGTGATCAAGAGTTCAATGGTTGTGAAGCCCTTCCCGCCGCGGCGGGAATTCGACATAAAGCATGAAGCATGAAGCATGGTTTTTGAGCATGTGTTTCGTGCGGCGTCACTGTTCCGCGTTTTGTGTTCCGTGCTTCGTGTTTCGTGTTTCATGTAGTTAGTATCGGCTCCGGAGAGTCGTGATCTCAATTGTTTTTATTCCGGACTCTTCTTTCCACTGGACTTGGGCAGTAATTTTTTTTATTCCGGAAAGGCCGTTCCAGTCAGCAATAGTGAGCGCCGCAGTCGCCTTGGGAAGATCTTGAATCCACGGCCGTCGCCAGCCAGCAGGAAGCGCACCCGGGTTCGTCGTGTCAAAGTTCCAAGAAAGGGAGGATGGCGATGAAACGATCACGTCGTCTGCGGAGAGGAGCGTCCCGCCCCCCGAGGCGATCGCGAGAATCCCCGAGGCATAGGTAGCATCGGAGACGGATGCATACTGCGTGTCGTTCAAGTAGAGCGTAAAGTTTGCGCCGCTCGCCGCGACCTTCGGACGATACCAGGTGCTCGTCGCAAGACTCGCCGGTTGGCTCCACAACTCTGTCGTTGTGGCGCCCTGCACGCGCTCCAAGAGCAGTTTGTCGCTTTTCAGGGAATACCGATAGAAGTGTTCAAAATCCAGCGTCCGGAACACGATTCCCGCGCTCCATCCGCTCGGCGCAGTGGTTGGAACTTTGAGCGCCGCCTCCGCCGTAAAATCACCAAAGGCGTTTGTCGGAATCCGCAGCGCTCCGGATATGCCCGAGATCGCAGTGGAGGTTCCCGTGAGTGCGAGGGTGTTGGAGGCGGAACGGGCGTTCGGATCAGTCTTCACCTCCCAAGTGCCGTGGGGAGGAAATATCCCCAAAGGGGTTCCCGTAGCGCGGTTCTGGAGTTCGGTGAAGGGGAGTCCTGCCGTTGCTTCTAAGAGAGACGAGGCGATTCCGTAGGCAAGCGCTTGGTGGGCGGATTGCTGCGCGATCCTGCTTATTTTCAGTGAGGCGGCAATAACAACAAACATGCTCGCCAGAATGGAGATGGCGATGAGGAGCTCTATGAGCGTAAACCCTGAGGCGCCGTGGCGGCGGGAATGAAACATGGAACCTGAAGCATGAAACATAATTTCAAACGCCGGTACTGATTTTTGCCTTGGACGAATGCTTCATGCTACATGCTTCAAGTTTCATGTTTAGATGCTCTGCGAGAGTGCGTAGATGGGGGAGATGACGGCGAAGGCAATGAGGCCGACCATGGCGCCTAAAAATAGAATGAGCACCGGTTCAATGATTGAAGAAAGGTTTTTGACCGCGTCGTCTATTTGGTCTTCGTAAAATCCGGCGATTTCCGAGAGTAGGCGGTCAAGCGTCCCCGAGCGCTCGCCGATGCGGACCATCTGTGTCACAACAGGCGGGAACAGTTTTGGCGATTCCGCAAACACCTCCGCCAGCCCGATGCCCTTTTTGATGCGTTCCGCCGCGTCTCGGAGCGCCATGCGGTAGTTGACATTGCCAAGGACGTCAGCCGTTATTTCGCAGCTGCGTACTATCGGCACATCTGTTCCGAGAAGCGTTCCAAGAGTGCGGGCAAGGAGCGCTAAGTTAAATCGCGCGGCGAGCGACCCAAAAATTGGAAGCCGAAGGATCGCGGCGTGGACGATTATTTTACCCTTCTTCGTTCGGCCGAGATATACGAGAGATAGTACGATGAGGAGGAAGGCAATGGCGATCAAGACTCCATACTTTTGTATTGCGTCAGTTGCGGCGATGAGGATACGCGTTGAAAGGGGGAGTTCAACCGTAAATTCTTTGAAGATGCTCAATATTTTAGGGATGACGAAGATAATCATTCCGACGCTGATGAGGATTGTTGCTGAAAATATTATCGCCGGATAAATGAGGGCTCCGCGCACGCGGGAACGGAGCGTGTAATCTTTTTTCATCTGCGTCGCCAGCTCGGTCAGGTTGCGTTCAAGGGTACCCGCGACTTCTCCGACGGAAACCATGTTGACAAAGATGGCGGAGAACACGTCCGGAAACTTCGCGAGCGCTTGGGAAAAAGTTTCTCCGCGCTCCACGCTTTTGCGCAGTTCGCCGATAATGGAGCGGAATCGCCGGTGCTCCGCCTGCTGCTCCAGCGCCTGGAGCGTCTCGGAGAGCGATAGCCCGGCCCCGATCATCACGCGCAGGTGTTCAGTGAAAAACAATTTTTGCGCCCGAGGGACGGGATTTAGTAGATTCCAAAGCGATTGGAGTTGGGGAGAAAGCTGCATAAAGACGAAAATTCTAAGCACGAAGCTCTAAATCCTAAATAAATTCAAAACTCTGCGCCAGAGGCGCATCCGCCTTCGGCGGAGAATGTCCCAATGATCAAAACCGTTTTGGATATTTGTATTTCGGTCATTTGGATTTGCCTGCCCCGTCCCGTGGTTCCGACCTGCTCTTGCCTGCGGAGTCATGG
>JBBTXB010000016.1:0-2929 GCA_038062475.1 Patescibacteria group bacterium | reverse complement strand
GGCCATGGAGTTTCCTCGACCAAACATGCCATGACATCCTCACTCTCTAACTCTCAAACAATCATCAACTTGACCAAAAGTCGAAGTTGATATACTGGGTATGCCCAGTAATACATCTTCGACCGCCCCGAACGCTTTCGGGGCCATGGAGTTTCCTCGACCAAACATGCCATGACATCCTCACTCTCTAACTCTCGAACAATCGTCAACTTGACCAAAAGTCGAAGTTGATATGCTGGGTATGGACATAGAACGCCTTCCACCGCAGAATCTTGAAGCCGAGCAAGGACTCCTCGGCTCCCTTCTCATTGACCGCGATGCCATCATTCGCGTGGGCGACCTCGTTGCTCCCGATGATTTTTACAAAGACGCGCACCAGCGCATTTACGAAGCCATCCGCGAACTGTTTGAAAAACGCGAGCCGATTGACCTCCTGTCCTTAACCAACCGGCTCACCGAACGCAAAGAGTTGGAGGCGATCGGCGGCCGCGCGTACCTCATGACGCTGGCGAACGCCGTCCCCACCTCCTCCCACGTCGTCCACTACGCGCACATTGTCCAAAAAAAGGCCACCCTCCGCCGACTTATATCCGCCGCGAGTTCAATCGCCAAATCCGGCTACGAAACGGATGAGGACATGGACTCCGTTCTGGACCGGGCGGAGCAGACGCTGTTCGGGGTTTCACAAAAATACCTGAAGCAGACCTTCGTTCCCTTGAAGCACATCTTGGGCGAAGCGTTTGAACGCATTGACGAACTGCACAAAGATCGCGGGAAGCTGCGCGGCATTCCGACCGGATTTACGGCGGTGGACCAGATCCTTGCCGGGCTGCAAAAATCTGATCTCGTCATCATCGCCGCCCGGCCGTCGGTCGGAAAAACGAGCTTGGCGTTGGACATCGCCCGCCACGCGGCGTCGCGGCAACGGATACCCGTCGGTATTTTCAGCTTGGAAATGTCTAAAGAGCAGCTGGTAGACCGCTTGATCTGCTCCGAGGCGGGCATTGACCTGTGGCGGCTGCGTACCGGCCGACTCTCCGACCAGGCCGAAAACGACGAGTTTGCGCGCATCGGCCATGCCATCGGTCTTCTCGCCGAAGCGCCGATCTTCATTGACGACTCGGCGACCTCGAACATCATGGAAATCCGCACCAAAGCGCGACGCTTGCAGATTGAGCATGGTTTGGGACTCCTTGTAGTGGACTATCTCCAACTGATGGAATCCCGCACCAGGATTGAAAACCGCGTGCAGGAAATCGCCGAGATCACCCGATCGCTGAAGGGCATCGCCCGCGAATTGAACATTCCGGTGCTGGCGCTATCCCAGCTCTCCCGGGCGGTAGAAGCCCGCTCCCCGGCGATCCCCAAACTTTCTGACCTGCGGGAGTCGGGATCCATTGAACAAGACGCGGACGTAGTTATGTTCATCTACCGCAAGGCAATGGACCGAGGCGTACAGAATGTTGCTCCGGAAGAAAAAAGCATTGCGGAAATCTACATCGCCAAACACCGCAATGGCCCCACCGGCCAAGTGCAGCTGTACTTTGACGACCGGCGCGTCAGCTTCCGCAGTTTGGAAACTCGCATCGCGCCACCGCAAGCGTCATAAAACATGAAACCTGTAACATGGAGCATTCATGTATGGAATTTTATCCGTTAAATGCTTCAGGCTTCATGCTCCATGATTCATGACGTATGCGTTATCCCAGAGCAATCCAAGACCTTATAACCCATTTCAATCAGCTACCGGGCGTCGGGCCGAAAACCGCCTTGCGCTACGCTTTTTTTGTTTTACGGAACCCCACTGAATTTGCACAGAAGTTTGCCGCAGCGATCGCTGTTATCCATAAGGCAACGGAGCTCTGTGGCGTATGTTACGGCATTGACGAACGGAGTCCGTGCACGATTTGTTCTGACCCGCGCCGCGATCGTGCGACTCTGTGCGTCGTTGCCGACGACCAAGACCGCCACGCCATAGAAACGACGAATGAATACCACGGGCTGTACCATGTTTTGGGCGGAGTGCTCGCGCCGCTTGAGGGCATGACCCCGGAAACCCTGCGGATCAAGGAACTCCTGGCGCGAATCGGCGCGCAGAAACCGAAAGAGATCATCCTCGCCTTTAATCCGGACATGGACGGCGAGGGAACCATGCTGGCGCTCGCGCGAATCTTGAAGCCCCAGGGAGTCAGGATTTCTCGCCTCGCGCGCGGCCTTCCCATCGGGGCAGACCTTGAGTATGCTGACCAGGTAACGCTCGGGGATGCCTTGCGAGGCCGTCGGGAACTCTAGAAAGGGACATTGTGACGTGAAAACTAAGAAGCTCGTCCTCGTTGCCGTCGTGCGCTATGCGCTCCTTTTTCTTTTCCTCGCGCTCGTCACGCTCATCCTTAGCTACAGCGGAACCATTCTCCCGCCCATCGCAACCGCTCTCCTCACCGTGACGCTCGCGACCGTAGTGGCAACCCTCATCATCTGGATGGGAAAAGTCGACAAACGCGAAACCCCGCCTCGGTAGGCGGGGTTATTTTTTGTCATCTTCCCAACTCGGTAGGATTCCATCGAGCGCTATACCTCAATTCTTTCAATCTGTACGGCAGTAAACGGCTGCCGGTGGCTGCGATTCCTGCGATAGCGCACCTTGCGCTTGTACTTGATAACTGAAACTTTTGGAGCGCGTCCCTGCTCAAGAACCGTGCCGATTACCTTGGCTCCGGAGACCGTCGGTTTCCCCAACTTCAAGTCGCTTGTCACCGGATCAGCGATAAGCAGAACTTCGTCAAAAGAAATGCTCTCGCCCACGGCGACGGGGAGCTTTTCAATCAATATCTTTTGTCCGGGAGAAACATTGTATTGCTTCCCGCCGGTGCGAATGACTGCGAACATATAAGTGACGACACTATAGAACAATTGCATATTACCGTCAAGG
>JBBTXB010000015.1:0-1110 GCA_038062475.1 Patescibacteria group bacterium | reverse complement strand
TAGGAATTACGCGTTTGCCCAAGAAAGGTAGTTTGCAGTCGCAAATCGTGGAACGAGCGCTTTTTGTTCGTACCAGGAAATGTGTTCTTTGATACGCCTGCCTTCGAGCTTCAGGAACGCGGTGAAGGCGGCAAAGATATGTGTCTTTTGTGATGCGGCTCGTGTGGCGGAACACCGCTCGATGCCAGTTGTCTGTTTGATACCACGGTGGAACTCTTCTATTTTCCACCTCTGCTGCCAATGGCGGAGGAATGCGTCGTAGTCAGTAAGCGACAAGTCGCTCGTCACGAGGTACGTCGCGTCGCCGTTTGCGTCGACTGCCCGAGTAGCCAGGACATGCCCAAACTCCTTCAACCAGACGTGCTTCACCTGTTCTTTGGTGAAGTCCAGGTCAGCGATGGAGCGGTAGGCGCCTTTGGTGACAGATACTTGTCGGTTGTGCGCTACAGAACAGATAAAGTGCCAATTTTTCTTACGGATATGCTTGAGGTTTTCGATGCTTCCGTACCAGGTGTCCATCAGTACGTAGAGGGGAGAAAAACGCCGCTGTTGAGCCCTCGTTAACATGTCACGGAGATGATCGTTTTTCGTCTTGTCGTCATTTTCTTTCCGATAGACACGATAATCAACGGGTATGTACCGCTCGCCGTCCGTCCAGAGGAGATTGACGAGAGAAATGCCGATGACGAGGCCGTGCGCGTTTCCGCTGTACTGCTTTTTGGCGAGTTCGTTTTTCCGTGAGTATGACTTATCGAGCAGGCTGTCGTCGCAGACAAGGTAGCCGGTGGAAATGTCGACGAGCTCTTTCGTCTGTCGCCAGAGGTCTGATGGAGTAAAGGATGAGGAAGAAAGCCACCGTGTGATTGCGTCATGCTGCATGCCGGCGATGGGAGACACCTTGGCGAGCTCGAGACCTGAATAGCGATTATGGTTTGCGATGAGAAAATCGCTGTAGAGTTTTAAAGAACACTTTTGCTTCTGCATAGGTTCATGAAAAAAGATAAAGGCGAATAATGCCCACTAATCTTCAGTTTCTCACGAACCTATTGAGTTGCGAAAGGTCGACGATGCTCAATTTTTGTCGATTTTGAGGCAAACGCGTAATTCCTA
>JBBTXB010000014.1:0-1621 GCA_038062475.1 Patescibacteria group bacterium | reverse complement strand
GGGCTTTAAGTTTCTTGAAAAAAATACCGTTGAAAGCGCGAAGGCTAAAAACAAAATCAACAGATTAACCAGCATGGCGGTGGGATGGTGATGGTAGCAGTGATTTAAGTGCCAATGCTGGGTAAGCTCCCCGAAGCCCCTCGTTTCTTCATCCCATCGGGCATGGCCCCATCTGCTTATCAACTCTGCCGTTGGCTCGGCTCTATCCTTTGGCGTGATAACCGCCCAGCGCCAGTCCTCAACGATGGGACGTTCGATGAGTTTGCCCGCCACCCTTTCCCTTTTTACACTTTCCTCCAGCGAGCGCACCGCCCGAACCGGCCGGCCTAGCTGGCTCCAAGTGGTTAAATTGCGGATATCCCAAAGCTGCGTTTTGGCGTCCAAGCCGTTGATGGTTTCGGGTTGGCTGATTTTAAGCAAGCCCTCCATGTCCTGGTAAAGCTCCCTGTTCTCCTGTTTAAGAACGATCACTAAGCCATAGCCCAAATCCAAAACCTCTTTGACAAAAGGAGCTTGCAGGTAAAAAGCGTCCATGGTAATCCAATCAAGGAATCGGGGCATGCTGGCCTTGAAGCGCTTGAGTAATCTCGATCCGGCGGCGGCTTCCGTTTCCCCGGGCATTAAAGGTTCGGCATCCAAAATGACGGCAGGGGTCGCGCCGACCAACTGCAGCGCCACATAGCGGTGGTAATACTCGGTGACCTTCTCTCCCGCTACCTCAAGCTCCCGGGTGAGACACTCGGGACAGCAGCGTTTTTTGCTTTTGTAGGTCTCAATGCCATCCAAGGCGCCGACCCAATGGCTGTCGGGATAGAGGCGGTGAAGCGCCTTTTTTCTTTTGAACTGACAGGCGATATGGTCCCGGATTCGCCTTAAAACAGACACATCAAAGCGTTCCTCGGCGTAGCCCAATGCATCGGCAGAGGGTTTGGCGGGCCCCACCCAGCCGTCCCAGCGCTGGGGGATTTTAAGCTGCTGTTCGAGTTCATTGAAACTGGGCAGCCGCAAGGAAAACATGCCAAAGCAGGATAGAAATACCGCCTGGGTGGGAATCTGGGCGTAAAGGCGGTGGTCTTTTAAGCCGCCAATGATCTCTGAGAATTCCCAAGTCCGATCCAGGTACTTGGCAAAGCGCGAGAGCACCTCAGGATTTTTTCTTAAGCGCTTCCCAATAGACGGCGGAAATATCATCCAGTAATTGTTTGATCTGACGGTAGCGTTCGATCCAGGAGCGGGCTTGCCGCTCCATGCCTTCAGAAACAAATCTCATTCTGGGCTTGCCCCGATAGCGTTGGGCAATATACCAGGAACGATGTCTGAATTTTTTGGATTTTAGACACCGGCAATAATCCCGGCCGCAGGAGCGCTGCATTAAAACCAGACTGGCCCGCAGCAGACCCGGTTCATTGATGAGATGGTGGATTTTAGCTACCGCTTCCCGTTCTTTATCGGACAGGCGGCTTCTATGTTTGATTGACATGAATATACTGTAGTAAATAGTTATATCAGTGTCAATAGGCCCAGCGCCCCCTGGGACGAATGCGAATTTGCTCGGAAAACTACAAAGCGGAGCTACTCTCGGAAAAGGGAAGGGTTAGGGGGTGGGTTTACGGAATTGCTG
>JBBTXB010000013.1:0-1404 GCA_038062475.1 Patescibacteria group bacterium | reverse complement strand
ATCTGTGACCTCCGAGAGAAATCTCTTATACGCAGGTCGCGCATCACCATCGACCCCAAACCAAATTCTGTTATCAGCAACAAGTTCAGCAAATTTCTCTTTCGTGTATCGCCAACTTGTCCCCGATGGCGGCATTACCTTGCGGCCCGAAGGAAGAGAGATAGGAAAGATTGCGTAGTCGCGCGCTTCGTTTCGCAATACGTCGCTGGACTTCCAGGGTCCACGAGGATCGTTATCCTTGTTTGTGTACCTCGCGGTTTGTTTCTCGGTCTTCGGTAAACGTTGAAGATTGAATCGTGAAATGTTCTTCGCAACGACCAGCACGAAATCATGCGATACCGAGAAGAATTTGGAATCAGATTTAGGGGCGTATTTCTTCTGCCAGATCACTGTTGAAACGAAATTACTTCGTCCAAATACCTCGTCGCAAAGCACCTTTAGATAGTGCGCCTCGTTCTCGTCAATCGTTGCCCAAAGCGAACCATCGTCTGACAGCAAGCGAGCGAAGATTTCTAGCCGATCGCGAATTAACCCCAACCATAGCGAATGCTCGATCCCATCGTCGTAGTACTCAAAAGCGCTGCCAGTGTTGTACGGTGGATCGATAAATATGCACTTCACTTTTCCCGCGAACTCGGCCTCCAGTGCTTTCAACGCAAGCAGGTTGTCACCGAAGATCAATCGGTTGTCGAAAATGTCGTCGTCGGTCACGCGATGCTTGGCGTGATACGACTTCTTAGGCTCTTCGAGCAGGATGCGCGGCTCCAGCTTCGGCCGGTTCTCCTTGCCGATCCAAGTCAGTTCTAGTTTTTTATTTTTCGTCACCACCCGAATATTTTCTCCGGCTTCAATGGATGGTATCCGGGGGCCAACAAAACAACCTTCTTGACTGTCGGATTGATCGGAGAGTCGTCTTGGGTTCTCTGCCAGCCCAGCACATAGAGCCGCCCATTAGTTCCTCGCGTCGCGTCCAGCGCGCGCTCTTCCTGGTGCAGCGTAGTGATTAATGTAAGAGGAGACCGGTTCTTGCGGTGAATCCGGAGCAATGTTTCCCAAAATCGAACAAGCTCTCGAAAGCTTGGTTGATCCATTTCCTGCGCGGGATCATCGAGCAGCATCCAGGCTTCCTCGAATCGGCGCTTCGCCAGAAAAAAAGTGAAAAACCAAGCCAATCCCAAGACGTGTCGCTCAGCGGCGTTGTAGATGTACCGGACAAATAGCTCTTTATTCTCAAGCTGAACTGACAACGACTTCCCTCGTTGATCCAGTTTCAGAATCGGTCGCGCTGGTAGTAACCAAGGCGCTGTAGTAAGCGTTAGCGTAATTTCCTGCCACACCTTTCCTAATGTCTTTGGCAGATGTTCGACCAGCACAGCTTCCATCCGCTGTTCAAACGTCTTCCGT
>JBBTXB010000012.1:0-4846 GCA_038062475.1 Patescibacteria group bacterium | reverse complement strand
AGCATGAAGCATGCCGCTTCTCTTCAAGAGATTCTGGATGTCCCAACACGCCTGGAATATGGCGTGAGAGCGCGTCAACAACCACCATCGCGGGAAGCTCTCCGCCGGTCAACACATATGGGCCGATAGAGAGTTCTTCGTCGGCGATAGAGTCGGCGACGCGCTCATCAACTCCTTCGTAGCGGCCGCAGAGAATGATAATGCGCTGATAGTGTGCGAGCCGCCGGGCATCAGCTTGTGTAAACTGTTTGCCTTTGGCGCTCGTCAAAATGACCCGCACCGAAGCTTTTCGCTTTTCGCTCCCGCGGACGGGATCCCGCTTCGCGGTGATTTTCGCTTTTCGCTTGAGCGCCGCGACGGCGCGATAAAACGGCTCAACTTTCATGATCATGCCCGGGCCCCCGCCATACGGCCGATCGTCAACTGTTTTATGGCGATCAGCGGTCCATCGCCGGAGGTCGTGAACGCGAATGGCGAGCAGCTTCTTTTTTTGAGCCCGCTTCAAGATAGACTCGTTGAAATAACACGAGAAGGTGTCGGGAAACATGGTGAGAATATCAACTCGCATAGACGAAACATTGTTTGCAGTGTACGTATAAAGATGGGTCTTTTCAAGCAAGCACCCCGTACGGGGTGCAAGTACCCCGATAGGGGTGCAAGTACCCCGATAGGGGTGCAAGTACCCCGATAGGGGTGCAAGTACCCCGTACGGGGCACAAGCCAAAGGAGGCGGCTCCATGAGCATTCTGGCTCTGGTGGCCGTCTTTGGGCCACCAATTGCAGGGTTCCTGCTCGGTTTTCATGTTTCGTCGTTTTTTCTCGCTGGCGTTTTTACCATCGGAGCGCTTCTCGCCTTCGCCTCTATACAAGCGCTGCGTAAAACGAGGCCAGGTGAAGCAGGGGATTTCAGGGAGTTGCTCTTTCAGTTTTTGTTCGGTTGCGCGTGGGCGATTGCAACCTCGTTCGTGGGATATGTCCACTACAGCGACGTGTGGTGGTAATGCGCAGACGCATTACCATCTTTTTGTTACTCGCCCGACCCGCCCAAATTTTTGCGCATCCGGAGACGGTCGTAGTGGACTAGAAGACGATGCCAGCAATCCGCTTTTCAGAAAAAGTTGTCGATCGCCGCAGTGCAAAAACTTAGGCGGGTTCGTTGGTCCCGCGAACGGGATACGGCTTTGCGGTTGGAGCGGATCGGGCAGTTTTGCAATTCGCCCAAGAATACACAAATCCCGCACGAGTGTGCGGGATTTGCATTGTTGGTTTCGAGGTTAGATGGTCAGGTCAACGACGGAGGTGTCTACTTCTCCGCTCGCTTCCGTAAATCGGGGTCCGCGGGAACCCTCGGGTTCGTAGATTTTGAGGTTAACCCGAGCGTTGTTCTTCGCGCCGACAATCCGGAGCAGTGTCCGAATTGATCGGGCCGTCTGTCCCTGTTTGCCGATTACGTATCCCATGTCGGCAGGGTTCACGTGGAGTGTGATCAACACGCCGCGCTCATCAACCGTCCGTTCAGTCGTTACGTCTGCCGGATTATTGACGATTGCCTTTGTTACAGTTTCAACGAACTCTTGATCATCAAATCGTTCAGCCATACGAGTCTTCTGTAGCTAAGAATTTCTGATTCCTAAGGAATCGTTCATGACCAGCCCCGTCGACCGTTTGCCACACTCCGGCCTGTACCCCTATCCAGGGCACGTAAGCGCGCGGAGTTCAGTTCTGGTTGGCTTCAGTATACCGAAAAGCGAAGATTTGTCAATCCCGTTAGAAGCCAACCGAGGCGTTTGGGTTGAGATCGGTGAAGCGCGGAGCGCGCCTTACGGCTCTCGCAGCGGTTAACCGACAACCGAGATTTGCTTCTAACGGGATCAATCCCGCTTACGTTTGCGGCTCCCCGCCGTCATGATTGGCGATGAACTTTTTAATATCCTCTATATGTTCCATGACGAGCTTGGCCTTGCGCAGGCCGAACTGAAAAGGATATTTGTCGTCCGGTCCGGTGGTAAGGACGATCATTGGATTACCCTTGTACTCTGATTCCTTGGCTTCGCTCATAAGTTCGTTTCTTTTTTGAGAAAAATGAATCGCGGATTTTGTGCGGTCATCAGTCCCAAGACTTAATTAAAATTTTGAATGGAGGGCGGCTGGTTGCCAGCAACGCTATGGCGCGGTCGGTACTTGAGGCGTTCCCGCCGTAACGGGGGTCGGCGCTTTCTGCTTGATGTGCACTCGCTGCTTTTTTCCGGTTATGATCTTCGCGTCAACCAACAGATTCCACACGGTGGTAGACGGCGAGGCACCGCGCTCCAGCCAGAAGCGAATGCGATCTTCCTTGAGCGCAACTGTTTTTGGCTCGGTGCGCGGATTATAGGTTCCGAGATTTTCAAGATAACCGCCCCACGGGTCGCGTCGTTTATCAACGACGATAATTCGGTAGGTCGGCTGCTTCTTTTTCCCGAAACGCGAAAGGCAAATCTTTACCATACCCAGTATATCAACTTCGACTTTTGGTCGAGTTGATGGTTGTTTGAAAGTTAGAGAGTGGGGCTGGCATGCGTGTTTGGTTGAGGATACTACATTGCCCCGAAAGCTTTCGGGGCGGTCGAAGTTGTATTACTGGGCATAGATGCGGCTTATGTTAGCTCACTTGCTTTTCGGCGTCAAGCTCCTCGAATTTGACCGAGAGGATACGCGAAGAGCCGTCCTCGCCCATGGTGACACCGTACATGATGCGGGCTTTTTCCATGGTGGCGCGATTGTGGGTGATAATGATGCATTGCGTTTTTGTGGAAAGTTCGGAAACGATGGAAGCGAAGCGGATGGAATTGAACTCATCGAGCGCGGCATCAACCTCGTCCATGACGACAAACGGCGAGGGTGTTACGGAGATGATGGCGCACACGAGGGCAATGGCGGTAAGCGCCCGTTCGCCGCCCGAAAGCGCTTGCAGTGACTTCACGCGTTTCCCCGGCGGAGAAGCGGTGATTTCTACCATGAATTTTTGCGCCTTGAGCCGTTCGTGCAGGCCCGGCTCTTCTTTCTCTTCGGCGCCCTCTTCTTGCGGTACAGTTTCTTCCTCAATTTTTTTGCGCTCGAGCCGTGCCGCGCCTCCGCCGAAGAGAATGCGGAAATATCGTTCAAATTCTTCCGCGATGGCGCGAAAGGCGCTCTGGAATTGACGGTCTATCGTTTCGTCCAGCTCCTCTATCACTTGCTCCAGTTCACGGAGCGCGGTGCGCAGATCGGTAATCTGGGTAGTCAAAAATTCGTGCCGTTCGGATGTTTCGCCGTGCTCTTTGACAACGTCCGGATCAATGCCGCCGATTTGCTCCATCTGATATTTCAATTTTTGGATGCGCGGCAGGAGCTCTGCGGTGCCGACACCAACGGGTAGCTGCGCGGATTCGCTGCGGACGCGAGCTACCCTTTCGCGGAGTTCCGCCGTCATTTCGCTCTCGAGCGCCTCAAGGCGCGTGTCCAGCCGCGCGAGCTCCACGCGTGCTTCATTCATTGCCGCCTCCGCAACTCGGAGTTGGTCTTCCGCACGCATGAGCTCCCGCTGGATGGAAAAGATTTCGCCCCGGCCCGTTTCAGCAGCGCGCGTTACTGCCTGAATTTCTGCTTGGAGTTTCGCAGTTTCGGTCTCCAGTGCCGTGAGTTCCGCAGCAAGCGAGTTTAATTCTTTAAGGAGCTTTGGATCATCGGCGGCTGCCTTCGGCGCCGTGCTCCGCAGGCGTTCGTGAAGCGTGCGTATGCGTTCGAGCGTTTTTGCAACGTGCGCATGGAGTGCGCCGACTTCGGTCATCAATCGCGCTTCCTCATGCGCCGCGATGACGGCCTCCAGTTCGATAATGATTTCCGGAAGCGGTACGGGAATCGTTTTCACCTGCATGCCGGCGCGGCTGCGTTCAAGCATGGCGCGAAGTGTGAGTTCGCGCTCGCGGAGGTTGGCGTGGCGCTCGAGCGCCACGCGATATGCCTCCTGCAGCTCGCCAATTTTTTCCGATCGCGGCTTCTCTTTCTCAAGGCGCGCAAACTTTGTGCGCATGACTTCTACGGCTTCGCGCGCTTCGAAGAGGGTTGCCTCAAGCTTCCCGGCGCGCGTTTCTTCCGCAGCTCGTTTTTCCGCGAGTTCTTTCCACAGCGTGCCGTAGTAGCAGTGCTGGAGGTGGTGCAGCTCGGCTTCGATGGTTTCCCGTTCTGATAGGCGGCCGACGGCGCGGCGGAGCGTGCGTAGCCGCGGTTCTATCTCGTTTACGAGAAGTTCCGCTTCGCGAAGGTTTGCTTCCGTAGCGTTTAGTTTGTTGAGTGCCTGCTCGCGCTTTAGCTGATATGGCCGCACGCCGGTTGCCTCATCAAAAAATTCTTTCCTCTCTTCCAGCGAGAGAAGCAGAATGGAGTCAATGAGCCCTTGGCCGATAACGCTGTAGTGGCGTTCGCCGAAGTTTGCTCGCGCCAGGAGAAGCTGGATGTCCGCGAGGCGCACCGCTTTCCCGTTCAACAGGTATTCGCTCGTTCCGTCGCGGTACAGGCGGCGGGTCAGTGCGACCTCGGGATAGGGGATGGCGTCGCCCTCGGTGTTTCCTAGGTGGAGCGACACTTCGGCAAAGCCGGCGCGGGCGCGCTTGTCCGAACCGGAGAAAATGACGTCTTCGGATTTCTTTCCACGCAGGAGTTTCACCGACTGCTCTCCCAGCGCCCAGCGGATGGCATCGGCGATGTTTGATTTCCCGCTCCCGTTTGGGCCAACGACCGCCGTTACCTCTTTAGAAGTCGCGTTCGTCCGTCCCGCGTAGCGGGATCCCGACCGAAGCGTCGGGAGAAGAAAGGTGAGTTCGGTTTT
>JBBTXB010000011.1:0-15944 GCA_038062475.1 Patescibacteria group bacterium | reverse complement strand
AAACTTGGCTTGACCCCCACGGTTAAAAAGAGGAATTCCATTGTTTATCAACTGGGGCCGAAGCAGTTTTTTGTTGTCTACGTGTTCGGGGTGGCGGTTTCCGTGGGGCTTGAAAAAAAGGAACGGCAGGCGCTCCATCGGAAGCTCGTGCGCACTGCTCCGGAACCAATCGCTCCGGGAATCGTTGAAGATTATAGGATCCAGGAAGACGCAGAATTGTCGGAGGCGATTGAGTTTGATTTTGTTCGCGTCCGCGAACTCACTCTCGAGCGGCTACTTATTATCGGGGAAATTCTTGCACAATCGGTCGCCATGGAAGACGTGGAAGCGCAAGTTGATGAGGTGCTGAATCGGTTTGGGCGCATTCATACCGAACTTGAGCATCAGGGGCGCCTGCGCATCAAGACTCGCGAAGTGATGAAGATTATCGGAGTAAACAGCCATATTCTGCAATTCGTCATCGCTCGGCTCACGCTTCTTGATAAACCGGATATCGTGTGGGAGGAAAAAGAACTTGAAGGGCTGTTCGTCGGTCTGCGGAAAATGTTTGAACTTGAAGACCGATTTCAGAATTTGCAGTTCAAACTGAATTTTATTCAAAACAGTTCGGAGCTCGTGTTGGATGCGCTCCGCAACCGCCGCGCGGATCGGCTGGAAATTACCATTGTGATACTGATCGCTTTTGAAATCGTTTTCGGTCTTTATCAATTTTTTGTCGGCCTATGACCACAGTGCTGTTAACAGGGGAAGACACCCTTCGCTCTCGGCGGAAACTTGCGGCCATCTGCAAGCGGTTTCGTGAAGAGCATGATCCGAACGGCATGGCGATGACGACCCTTTCGGGCGGAACGCCGATTGGGGAGGCGCGCGCCGCGATTCGCACTTCATCATTTTTTGGCGCAAAACGGATGGTAGTAGTGGAAGACCTGCTGGTAACGCGCAAAAAAAAAGAGGAGGTGGAAGCGTTTGCCGAACTTTTCTCGGATGTTCCCGCCGAAACGGTTCTCGTCCTGTGGGAACCGAAAGGAAGGGACGAGCTTGCCAAGCACCTTCTCTATAAACGAATATGCGCCGCCACCGAATTTGTAGAAGATTTTGCGCCGTTGCAGGGCAGTCAGCTTGAACAGTTTTTTGCCAAAGAGCTCGCGGAGCTGGGCGGAATTGCACAGCAGGGAACGCTCCGGCGCTTCGCGGAAATCGTGGGAAGCGATCTCTGGCACGGAGTCCACGAGCTTCAAAAGCTCGTGGCATTCGCCTGCGGCCGAATGATAACGACGGATGATGTTGATGCGCTCGTGCGCGATGAGACGACGGAGGGCGTTTTTGCCTTTACAGATGCATTGGGCGTCTCTGCCCCCGGGCGCGCCCTTTCGCTTCTCCACGCGGAATTGGAAGCAGGAAATGAACCGGAATACCTGTTTGCCCTTCTCGTGCGGCAAGCGCGACTCCTTCTTCTTGCAGTTGAAGCTGCCGGGAGCGGTCTTTCCGCGGAGCTTCCGAGCATGTTGGGCGTTCCGCCGTTCGTCGCGCGTAAAATTCGCGAACAGTCCCGCCGATTTTCCGTTCCTACGGCGCGTGCGCTCTACGGGAGCTTGCTCGCGTTTGATCGCGAAATCAAAACCGGCCGATTAGGGCCGGTTTTGGCGCTTGATCGTCTTGCAGCCGAATGGATCCCGTTAGAAGCCGCCCGAGTAAACTCGTGTTAAATTAGCGAAAGCGCGGAGCGCGCCTCGCGGCTTTTGCTGCGATTAACCAACAACTGGGGTTTGCTTCTAACGGGATGGAACGGGGCCGCAGCGACCTCCACTATTTCACAGCGAGCTTTGCTAAGGACCCGCCCAAAAATAAACTTGACACCCTCGCATCCCATCGTCCGACAATCTTCGTCCACTCCTCGGTCGCGAAATCCTCGTCGTAGCTCGGCTACGCCTGCGGTTTCGTTCGGTCGGAGCGTCCGAATCTCGCCGAACGCTGGGCGCGAGATGCACAAGTTATTTTTGACCGGATCCTAACCGTTTCGCGAGCCGCGACTTCAGACGAGCCGCGGTATTTTTTTTGAAGACGCCTTTGCGGACCGCCTTATCCAGCGCCTTTGCCGTTTTGGCAACAATTTCTTTTGCTTCAACCCCCTTGTTTGCCGCAATCGCTTTGCGCGCCGCACGAATGAGGTCTTTGACCGCTTCCCGTACGGTACGGTTAACGTCCGTCTGCTTTTTTGATTTTCGGAGCGCTTTTGCCGCCGCGTGTTTGATGGGCATACTGGATAGTATTTTATTTCATTACGATGTGCACCCTACCGGAAACGCTGCGAAAACGCAAGCCTTTAGGCGAGACCGCTGAAAAACTGCCAAAAAATTTGATTCGACGCGGCTCACCACAGGCATTCCCTGAGCGGAGTCGAAGGGTAAATTTTTGCTTAACTCTGTTAGCCCTTCGACAAGCTCAGGGGTTAACAGAGAGTTTTTCAGTGATCTCTATGCTGGCGGCAACGCAATCGGTTCGTCCTCGGCCCGTTCTTTGCTTGTAATCGCCAACTTGTCGTCCAGCCGCTCCAAGCGCTTGGTGCTCTCTTCGTATTTATTTCTCGCCTGGCTTAAATGACTTCCCAATACGCGAAAGTCCTCGGAAAATTTTTGGAACTCCCCGCGGATGCGCGCAAGCTGATGGATGATTTCTTGCGTATGCTTTTCAACTTGCAAACCGCGAAGCCCCAGGAGGATTGCCTGCAGGTACACGTAAAAAGTGTTTGGCGAAACCGGTATGACCATTTTTTTGAACGCAAAATCAATAATGGAGTGTTCTTCCCGTCCTTTGATGATTTCGTAGTACACGTTTTCCGCCGGAATATACATGAGCGCAAAATCAAATGTTCCCTCGTCCGGCCGGATATAGGTGTCGGCGATTTTTACGATGTGCTTTTTAACATCGTCAATGAATTGTTTTTCAAAGCGCGTCCGTTGCGCCTCGTCTGATTCGGCCATTGCTTTTCGGAAATTTTCAAGCGGAAATTTTGAGTCAACAGGCACGAGCTTCCCGTCACGAAGACGCACGATGGCGTCAACGATCGCTCCGTCGCGGAATCCGTACTGAAGCGTAAAGTGTTCAAGCGGCAGGATTTGTTTGAGCAGTTCACCAAGAAGAAGTTCGCCCAAGAGTCCTCGCGGTTTCGGCGCGCGGAGAATATCCTGGAGCGAGGCAACATCTTTTCCCACCTCGTAGATGCGCTTTTGCGATTCTTGTAACTCTACGAGCCGATTGTCCAGCTGCTTCACGACTTTTGCGGCATTGTCCAAGCGGTCGCCCACCGAACGGTTTGCGTGCTGGATCGCTTCCCAGTTTTCTTTCAAGCGTTCGTCAACGCGGCCAGTCACTTGGTTGAGTCGGTTGTCAATCCGATTGCCGAAAGCCTCGATTTGCCGCTGGATGAGGAGCAAGCTCTCCGGAGAGCTTGTCTGTGATCGTTTCACGAATATGAAAAAAATCAATCCGCCCAGGATCATGATAAAAATGAGGATAAGGAGGAGGATTGAATTCGGCATAGGAATACCCAGTATATCAACTTCGACATTCATGATTTATGGAGAGCGAGAGATTTGATTCAACGAATGTCGTAGTGTATAGTTCAAACTTCACCGAAGTTCTGCTGAAAATTTGGGCAGAACTGGTCGAAGTTGTATTACTGGGAATAGTCTATCATGGGAAAACCGCGAACAAAAACACGCCTTCATAGCCCCGACGCCCCGACTATCGCGTTGGGGGTCGGGGAGCCGACCGAAGCATCGGCTCTCAACAAAGAATAAAAACCCGCCTGCCCCGTATCAAGCCCCCGTAGTTCAATGGATAGAACGATCCCGTCCTAAGGGATAGATGTGTGTTCGATTCATGCCGGGGGCATACGATAAAAGGTATTAATGCGGGGTCCTAATGGTGAGATGGGGGTTTCCGCCAGAGGCGGACCCGGCGCATGTCGGGCAATTCCCTCTGAGGGCATTGACCCCGTTAGAAGTCTTCCGAGCGTTTCAGTTGAAGCAAGTGTGAGTTGAGAGAATCGGCGGCTTCGCCCCTTCCCTTTAGCAGAAGGATAAGACTTTGGCGGACTTCTAACGGGGTTGAACAGTTTACGGAAATGAAATATAATTCGCACCGTCGCCTTCGTCCGCAAAAATTTCTGACGGGCCTATAGTATAGTGGTAATACGCCGCATTCGTCCCGATTTTTATGAATTCAAAAATGTTCTTTATTTACATTTTGTGCTCGCTTGAAGATAGGTATTACTATGTTGGAAGCTGTCAAAATATTGAAGTGAGGTTAAATCAGCACAACAGGATGCTTGTTAAATCTACAAAAAGTCATGTACCATGGGAACTTGTTTATAAAGAATCATTCTTAACATTGGCAGAAGCCAGGAAAAGAGAATTACAAATCAAATCGTGGAAAAAGCGCGGCGCAATTGAAAAAATATTAAAATAGTAACATTTTTGAATTCATTTAAAATCGAGGATCCACGATAAACATGGTGGGCCTGTAGTAAAGTGGTATTACGCGGCATTCGCATTGCCGAGTCGGGGGTTCGATTCCCCCCAGGTCCACACCTATTGGCCCGCCATGTTTATCGGGACATTGTGCCGATTTGTCTACAAATCGAGCATCCACGATGGCAGAGCCATCGGGACCGAGGCCCGGGTTCGATTCCCGGTGGGTCCATACTAAAAACCTCGGATATATCCGAGGTTTTTAGTATGGGATATTTTATACGGTCAATTTTTTAGAAGCGCGATGCTATTTAGAAAAAGCAATGCAGTAAGAACGGCAGAAATTAAACAATAAAAACAATAATTCCTGATGACGTATTTTTGAATGATGACAAGGAAAAATGATAATAAAAGGCCGATGCCCGTTGCCGCAAAAAGAAATTTATAGATGAGCGGAGCAACAGATGGCACAGAGATCGTTAGAAAAATACCAACAAAAGTACCCACATAAAAAAGGAATCCGAGCACTTCATTGCGGATTCCAAATATGTGCGCCCAACGACTCTCTGTGACAACGCTGCAATCGTGATTCATCGGACAAACCAAGGGCTTCTTCTTGCGGTGTTTATAAAATAAATATCCGGAATCAATAATACCGCCAAGAGAGAGCACGATGAATGTTACAACAAACGGCATACCCAGTATATCAACCTCGACTGCAAGTCGAGTTGCAGGTTAGTCGAGTGTTCATAGTGGCCACAGGTGTTTTCATACACGCGTTTCTACGTTCGTCCCGAAAGCTTTCGGGACGTGTCGAGGTTGTATTACCGGGCACACTATTTTTTTTCGCGACTCATGACCGCCAATGCTACTGCGCTAAAGAAAATCGCGACATCGCGAAACACGAGATCGAGCGCACCAATGTTTTGAATAATAATTGCCAAAAGCGTTGCGCCGGAAAAAAGCGCGGCATAATACAATTTTTTTGCTGACATAAGCCAAAAAGCGAGAACGAGTTCGTATGTGGAAAATGTAAAGAGAAGAACGTTTGCGGGAATAATGGCGCGCGCCCACAGCGGCAAAAATCCGACCCAGGCATTGGGGTTTAGGAATGACGCAACAGCCGCGTAGAGAAATACGCTTACGAGACCGATGCGAAGGAGAAATGAAACGAGGCGTTCTGGTTTCATAAAAATATACAATCTTAACTGTCTATAATCATTCTATCATAGAATAATTATAGATAGTGGAATTAAAGATTCAATTAAGTATTTAATAATAATGAGTACGGGATTGATCCCGTTAGAAGCCAAACGAGAACGTGATTGAAATCAAACTAGAGTGCGGAGCGCGCCCAATGGCTCTTGTTCTCGTTTACCGACAATGGAGGAATGTTTCTAACGGGATTGACCGCAGAAGAAACGAGCTTTAGACTGAAGCGTGGGTCCTTACGGAAAGCATTTTAATGTAGGAGAGCATTCGTGCAAAGAAAACATTTTTGCTCTTTGAAAAATGAAAAAGACATATTGCGGCGATCATCCCGCGCCATTAGTCGGTTGCTGAAGCAACTCTCACCCGATGCGCGTCCGTTGAGCATGAACGAACTCCTTGATGTATTGAAGCGGTCGCATATCCTCTTGGTTCGTATACAAGGAAAGATGAAGAGCGACCACGGTTTGATTATCGGTATGGGGTGTTTGGTAGAAATTCATACTCCGTCAGGCAGGAGCGGCCGCATTGAGGATGTTGTTATTGACGAACAATATCGGGACAGGGGTCTTGGAGAAAGATTGATCAAAGGACTCATCCGCCGCGCTAAAGATCGCGGTTGTCGTTATGTAGAGCTCACGAGCAGACCGCAGCGCAAAACTGCGAATTTGCTCTACCAAAAACTTGGGTTCCAAAGACGTGAGACGAATGTTTACCGGCTCCCGCTCCTTTAATGCCTTGCCCGCCCAAATTTTGCGAAGCAAAACTTAGGCGGGCTTGTCGAAGGCCGTACCCTGATTGTAGCCAAAATTTAGCCCTTCGACTTGGCTCAGGGAATAAATTTTGGAGTTTTGCAGAGGTCTCAATAGTGAGAAATAACAAAACGCCGATCGTTAATTTGTGAGGCGAGGTTTCTGTTCTTTTAAGATAAGCTAGTGAAAGCCGAAAGGCTTTCTTTTTTGTTCCACGTGGAACAAAAAAGAAAGTGAATTAAATCACCATTTGTAAGAGAGCGATGGTTTGGAGTCGTAGAGAGTCCACCGCGCCATCTAAGCCCATGAATACAACCCGGTACAAGAACTGGCGTTCCATACCGGACTCCGCTCCCGGAGTGAAACCCCGCACCGTATTTCGCTCTGGTGCGAGGGGTCGTTCCGTTTCGACCAATCGGCGTATGAATACAACGATCGTCTATAAATCGAGACTGTAGAAAAACGCACCTTTATCCCCCCACCTTCCCGAATACCCCGCCTAAATTTTGCGGAGCAAAACTTGGGCGGGGATGAATGGCGGCTTCAAATCCTTGTCGCGGGGTTCAATACCCAGCGAGAAGGTGGGGGGATTTTATTCTTCGAGCGAGTTCGCCTCGGGCGAAAGAAGTAAGTCAAAATGTATATTCTCGACCATTCGACATGCTCATGGTGGTGAGCCGAGTCGAACCACAAGCTCGAATAATACATTTTGTTCATTTTTCTACACTCTCAACCTAGTAAATTTTTGTGATCTAGTGCCGTTACAACAGATAGATTTGGGTTTAAGTTGTAACGGTACTAGTACGGGATTTGGATAACAACGGTGGTCGTTAACCCCGTGAGAAGCAAACGGCCGTCTGTGATTTACGCTGGCGAGAGCCGCAAGGCGCCTTCCGTGAGTCGGCTTTCTGCTCTGATAACAAAAGCTTTCTTTTGCTTCTAACGGGGTTAAGAAGGCCGAAAGATTTTTTTTGTTCCACGTGGAACAAAAATCATAAAAGGAATTCCATTCGTCTGAAATTCACTCGGACGGTTTTGGCCGTTAGTTCAGTCGAATGGAAATTGACGAATAAATTTCCTATATTTGTCTACGGTATTATAAACAAATGTATGAAAAACAATAAGAAGTGGAGAAACTGTGTATAAGTCGTGTTTTTAATATGAAAGAATGTTTAAAAAATGTGCGCTTGTAGAGCAAATGGTTAAAACAGAAAGTCTTTTGACTTTCTGTTTTGTTCCACGTGGAACAAAACAGAGCTGTAAAAATCGGTGATAATTTTTTTAAAACTTAGACAATTTCGTCGTTCATTTTAAATGATTATCTTTATATTTGTTTACACCATTGTATACAAATGTATGGAATAAAATAAATAGTGGAAAAACTGTGTATAAAAAACATCTTTTTTTGGAAAAAATATTTAAAAAATGTCTTCGGGCATGGTTGCTAATGTTATTAACAGGTTGTACACAGATATTTTGGCTAACTTTAGCCAAAAAAGAGTTGACAAAACATTAAAAAAATGATATTATTAACATATATTATATAGATAATTCTAATGCAAACCGTGTGAAGCGGCATCTGTTGATCAGGAAAAGAGCGTTTTGTAAGAACTCGCGCAAAGGTGGACTGGTCATGCTCTTTGTTTCTGCCGTGATCGGCGTTCTGTTGGCTCCAGTGGCAAGCCGCGCGGTGGCCATGACCTCCACGAACTATCAGATTTTTTCCGATTCTTTGAATGTCGCCGGCGGCAGAAGCACTTCTACGAACTTTACTCTCTTGGACACCGTTGGAGAGCTGGCAACAGGTTCTTCCACCAGTGCCAATTTTAGCCTGCGTGCCGGGTTCCCCGAGATGACTATTCCTCAAATTTTCACGTTCTCCATCTCGACATCAGCGGTAAGCTTGGGGGCGCTCACAACTACGGCCGTGGCAAGTGGAAGCGCAACCCTTACGACCTCTACGAGCGCTGATCAAGGATATTCCACGACAATTGCTGAGGATGGAAATTTGCGGAACGGAAGCCATGACATCAATGACGTGACGGACGGTTCGGTAACGGCCGGAGTGGAAGAATACGGAATCCGTACTTCGGGAACAAACGGTCAGTTTAATTCCACTGATACGGCAATTACTTCCTCGCCAAAAATAATTGCTGCATATACCGATTTCATTGCCAGTGATGCCACAACCGTTACGTTTAAGGCGGCCATTGCGATTACGACCGGCGCGGAAGGCACATATAGCCACACGGTAACATTCGTAAGTACGGGAAATTTCTAAAAGTATGCGTAAAATGATTCTCGTAACAATTCTCGCGGTTCTTCTGCCGGTTTTTTCCGCGCGCGCATTAACGCTTTCTCCGCCGCGCATACTTCTGGCGACAAAGGCCGGAAGCGAAGCGGGAAGCGTTATTCGTTTGTTGAACGAGTCGTCAGTACCCGTACGTTTAGTCTCCGTTTTACAAAATTTCATCGCCGAAGGGGAAACCGGAGCGCCACGATTTATTTCCGCAGACAATCAGGCATTCGGTCTCGCGGAATGGCTTCGTCTTGATCACTCCAATTTCGTACTCGCGCCGAATGAAGAGCGGCTTGTGCATTTCACGATTAGCGTCCCTTCTGACGCGGCTCCGGGAGGACATTACGGCGCGATCCTTTGGTCTGTTCAAGCGGAGGATGCTGACGCATCAGGCGTGAATATTGTGGGGCAGACCGGCACGCTCGTTTTGCTCACCGTGACAGGCGCGCTTCGCGAAGAGATGCAGCTTGCGGAATTTTCTCGCGATGAAAAATTGCATGACGCTCTCCCTGTATCCTTTTCAGTGCGACTGGAGAATACCGGAACAGTTCATGTGATTCCCGAAGGAGCCGTAGAGATTCGGAATATGTTCGGGAAAACGGTCGCCGAGCTTCCGTTGAACGCGTTTCGCGGAACAGTGCTTCCTGATTCAGTTCGCCGTTTCAATCTGCGATGGGAAAAGCAGCCGGGCACGGATGTGCAATCGCCGTCGCTTGTTCGCGAATGGAGCAATTTCGCATTCGGTCGTTACACCGCGCGGCTTTCTGTGGCATACGGGAGTGATCAGAAATTTCTGCAAGCGGAAATGGACTTTTGGGTTTTGCCGTGGCGCGTCCTTGCGCTTGCGGCGTTTGGCGCGCTTGTCATCGTTCTCGGCGGCGGGATCGGCATTCGGAAGTACAACCGATGGATAGGGCGTCGTGAAATAGAAAAAAAATCGTGAGGAATCGGCTCTCACCCCCCACTTTTCAAAGTGGGGGGCGAGCTCCGAGTCCCCCGGACTCTGTGCTCACAGAAAAACAAAAACAAAACAAATTATTGCCTGAGCGGAGTTCGCCTCGGGCGAAAAGGCCCTACCATTGCATCCCTTCGACCATTCGACATGCTCATGGTGGTGAGCTGAGTCGAACCGCAAGCTCAGGGAATAAAGTTGTTCTGAAGTTCTTCCGAAAGTTCTTTGAAATTTTACTTATCTTCGGAGTATTCGGTGCGATTGTCTTTGCCAGCTCCGCGCAGCATGCCTCTGCCGCAGTTCTGAATACGTTTTCCGATACGCTTTCTGATCTCTCTGCGAGCGCCAATGCTAATCACGAGATTCTGTTTCGGACGCAGACGGGCGTTACTGCGGCAAACAAAACCATTGTGATTGAATTAGACAGATCAGGAACTGGATTTGACCTCTCCGGCGTCTCGGTAAATGATTTCGATTTCGCATCCGGCGCAGCAACATCATCGCTTACGGAACGGCCGGTAGCTTCTTCAACACCCGCAAGCGGCGTAGGCGTAGCCGTCAATTACACCACCGATGTGATAACGCTTACGGTTGCATCCGGCATTGTATCCGCGAATGATTACGTGCGAATCCGAATCGGCACCAACGCGACGGACACCTCCGGCGGCACGGGTCCGGGTACGGAACGGATTAATAATCCTTCCGCGAGCAGTTACTTCGTGGATGTGTACGGAACGTTCAATGATGTCGGGACGGTAAAAATCAACATCCTCTCATCCGGCACGACCTCGGTTTCCGCCAGCGTTCCCGTACTGTGCGGAAATGGTCTCTGCCAGGCGGGTGAAGACAACGCGAACTGTCCCGCTGATTGCATCCCCGGCCCGCCTCCGCCTCCGGTGCCGGACACGACGCCGCCGTCAATCTCCAACATCCAAGCGCTGGACATTACAACCTCCACCGCGCGCATCACCTGGACAACCAACGAATCGGCGACCTCCATCGTTGATTATGGGTTGACGGTCTCATACGGGACGACGGTAACCGGATCTTCCGGGTTGAGCCACAGCGTTACGCTTTCCGGCCTCACGCAAGGAACGCTCTATCACTTTCGGGTGCGATCCGCAGACGGTTCCGGAAACGCAGCGCAGTCGGGCGACAACACCTTCACGACTACGATTCCAGGCGACATTACGCCGCCTGTCATCTCGGCCATCGCAGTAAGCGGAGTCACCGGAAATTCGGCAATCATTTCCTGGAGTACGAACGAACCGGCGACTTCTCACGTAGACTTCGGAATAACTGTCTCGTACGAAAGCGGTTCGGTAGGCGACAGTGCGCTCGTTACCGCGCATAGCGTTATGCTCACGGGACTCGCATCGGAGACGCTCTATCACTTTCGGGTGCGGTCTGCGGATGGTTCCGGAAACGCAGCGCAATCGGGCGACAATGAATTTACGACGCTTGATGTAACGGCGCCGAGCATGTCCGGGATTCAAGCGGTGAACATCACCGGCGTTTCCGCGGAAATTCAATGGACCACGAACGAACAGGCGACATCTGCGGTGGATTATGGAGTGACTGCTGCCTATGAGTTGGGAACAGTAGAAGATCCGGCACTGACAGCAGCTCACTCAATAATTCTTCTGGGACTCACATCGCAAACGACATATCATTTCCGCGTTCGTTCCGCCGATGTGTCAGGGAACACGGCAACTTCATCAGACAATATATTTACGACGCTCGATGTGACGCCGCCCGTTATCTCCGGCACTTTGGTCAAAACTGTGCCGACATCAGCATTGGTGTCATGGACGACAGATGAGGCCGCGGATTCGCGCATACGGTACGGAAGAACCACGGCCTACGAATTGGGAACGGTTTCATCGGCGGCTCTTGAAACAAATCACAGTCAGTTTATTGCGGGACTCATCGGGAATACGACGTATCACTTCACCGTTTCTTCCGCAGATGCTGCCGGGAATCGCGCGACATCTAGCGATCAAGTGTTCACGACGCCGCCGGACGCGACGCCTCCCGCAAACGTAGCGAACCTTACCGCCACGCCGAGCGTTACCGAAATCACGCTTACGTGGGTGAATCCTCCCGATGCCGATTTTGCCGGGGTTAAAATCCAGCGAAGTACGAGCGGATTTCCGACGGGCCCAACTGACGGCATCACCGTTTTCCAAGGCCTCGGCACCCAGACGGTAGATACCGGACTTACGCCGGGAACGACCTACTACTACGCGGCATACGCCTACGACACCTCGGGCAACTTTGCTTCGGGCGCGCTTGCTTCGGCGACAACGTTGCTCGTCCCGCCCCCGCCCGGGGCGCCTGTGTGCGGAAATGGAACCTGCGAAGTCGGCGAACATGCGGGGAATTGCCCGGCAGACTGTCCGTTCATTCCGACGCCGGAGATCCCCATCGTGCCGGTGCAGCCGCCGATGGAGGTTCCGCCAGTGACTGTTCCACTGATTGAGCATCTTGGACTTCCCGACTTCACGTTCTGGGCGGCATCGCGAGCGCTCATATTAACGCCGACAAGCGCGGGAGAAATCCAAACGTTTCGTCGCAGCACGTTGGGACTCTCCATTTCCGTCGGCAACCTGCCACGCCCGGTCGCCGAGATCGTCCTCGCCTTCGGACGAGAAGCGTACATGCTGCAGGAGAATCCGGCGCGCGGTACTTATGAGACGACCGTGCTCACTCCGTCAGCGATAGCGCGGTATGCGGCGACGATCATCGTGAATTACGCCGACGGCACCGCCGATGTGATTGACTTCTTCCTGCTCATTGACCCGTACGGTTATGTCTTTGAGCGAGTGGGAGCGATTGAGGAGCGTGTATCGGGAGCAGAAGTGACACTGGAAACACAAGATCCCATAAGCCGCGTCTGGAGCATCTTCCCCGCAAGCGCGTATGGTCAGGTCAATCCGGCGCTCGCACCTGATGACGGGTCCTTCGGCTTCTTTGTTCCGGCAGGGACGTACCGACTTCGCGCGGTGAAATCGGGATATCGCACAAGCGAGACGCCGCCGTTTCAAGTAACCGATGTGTTGGTGAAACGAACGATTGAACTGTTCCGCATCCCGCCGCCGCTCTCGGAAGTGATTGACCCCAATGCGTCGCTCCTCACGAACATTGGCGCAGTGACAAAAAATCTGGGAGAAAAGGCGAATTATGCCAGTACGCTTGTGCAAGAGAAGGTCGTTCAGTTCATTGAGAATCCGGTTGTTGAAGAGCGAGCCGAGGCAATCGTTGCGCCAGCTGCCGTCGCGGTTGTCGTCACCAACACCGCATCCGCCGTTTCGCTTTGGAGCATACTCGCGTACCTCCGCTATCTCTTCACCCAGCCGTTTCTCCTCTTTGAGAGGAAAAAGCGAAAAGCGTGGGGAGTGGTTTACAACGCCTTTACCAAACTCCCCGTTGATCTGGCGATCGTGCGTCTCCGCGATGCGGCGAGCCAGCGTATTCTCGGATCGCGCGTTACGGATCGGGAGGGGCGCTACAGCTTTATCGTCGGGGCGGGTCGGTATCGGCTGGAAGTAACGAAACCCGGATATGTTTTTCCTTCCGCAGCGCTTCGGATGATGAAATCAGACAGTGCGTACCTTGATATCTATCACAACGAAATCATTGAAGTCACCGAGCGCGGGACCGCGATTGCAGCGAACATCCCGCTTGATCCCGTGGAGAAAGTCGCGACTCCGCGCCGGGTGATTCTTGGGAAAGTCGGTTCCAGCGTGAACCGCGCGGTTTCCGCAGCCGGAATCATGATTGCGGGAGGTACATTCTTCGTGAAGCCGAGCGCATTGACTGGCGGGTTGCTCCTCTTCCAGCTCGCTCTCTTCTTCGTCTTCCGCGAAATCGTGAAAGCGAAGAAGCCCAAGGGTTGGGGGATCATCTACGATGCGGTAACCGGCAAGCCCTTGCGTTACGCCATTGCCCGCATCTTTGAAACGCAGTTCAACAAGTTGTTGGAGACGCAAGTTACCGACGCGCACGGTCGTTACGCCTTCTTGGTCGGCAGGAACATCTATTATGTGACTTTTGAACGGGCGGGATATGAGAAGAAGAAAACGGCGCGCATTGATGCGACGCGAGTGCCGAAGGCAACGCTCATTGCGGAAAATATCGGCCTGAAGAAACAAACACCGCAAACAAAATGAGACTGTAGAAAAACGCACCTTTTATTCTTCGAGCGAGTTCGCCTCGGGCGAAAGAAGTAAGCCAAAATGTATATTCTCGCCCATTCGACATGCTCATGGTGGTGAGCCGAGTTGAACCACAAGCTCGAATAATACATTTTGTTCATTTTTCTACAGTCTCAAAATAGCTGTTTACCGCGGCCTGCATCCGCCTCGGGCGGATTCAGACCGGGGTTAATAGCCCAAACTTAGACTGTAGAAAAACGACCGAAAGATCCTTCGACAGGCTCAAAGAATATTGTTCGAGCGGAGTCCCGATAGCTATCGGGACGTAGTCGAGAACCGAACAGTACTTCTCGACAAGCTTAGGGGGTGATTGTTGTTCAGGGAATACCCTTCGACAAGCTCAGGGAATAAAAAGATTATTGCCTGAGCGGAATCCGCCAGCTGGCGGATGAAGTCGAAGGCCCATCATCTCAAACTGTGAACTGGTATCCGAAAACTAAATTACGGACGCGGAAACCGACCCCCTTCCGAGGTTGGCATGGTTTTTGTTTTGCCCTGCGGAGCATTTTCCTTATAATGTTTTGTTTGGGCGTTTTGATAGGAAACTTCCCGACGGCGGAAGCCGCTGTTCCGCTTACCCTCAATTACCAAGGCCGACTCCTGGATTCCAATGGAATCCCGAAGGCGGATGGCACATACAGCTTTAAGATTTCCATCTATGACGCTGCGACTGGCGGCACCTGTCAGTACACCATGCGCGGCACCTGCGTAACACCAACCGCGGAGTCAGTGACGGTAACCGACGGGGTGTTTTCAATTTTGATCGGGGATTCAAGCGATAACGCCATTCCCGACTCGCTCTTCAACACCTCGGACTTGTTCCTCGGTATCACCATTGATTCGGATTCGGAAATGGCGCCGCGCAAGCAGATTGTTGCTGCGCCGTATGCCTTGAATGCGAACCGCTTAGATAATTACGACACGTCAACGACCGGCACGAGTACCGCCTCCGTAGTGCCGGTGACTGATTCCAATGGGAACCTCGTGCTTATCGGAAATCCGCAAGGGGCAGGTGTTTCGCAAGGGTCGCTCTATCTGAACCCGGCGAGCGCGAACGTCGCCACTGACGAGACGCTCTTGGGCATCGCAGTCGGCGGAAGCAACCGATTTATCGTGGATGGGGAAGGCGACCTCTTTGCTTCGGGAACGCTGCGACTTGAGGGGACAGGCACATCAACCCTTCTCGGGCACTTAGCGATCCAAGGGAATGCGCGCTGGGGCGACGCCACCACTGACTTGATTGACGTTACCGGCCGCTTCTCCACATCTCTCCTCCCGAATCAGAACAACACCCTTGACCTTGGCGCCTTCGCGAATGCCTGGCGCGACATCTACGCCTCCGGCACTCTCCGTGTCGGCTCGACGGCAACCCTCAATACCAACAGTTTGGAATTCTCGGCGAGCGGAACCGTCAGCACAACCGGCTCTACTTCTGATCTCTCACTTCTGCCTGGGAGAAACTTGCTCGTCGGTACCTCGACTAATTTGTCCGCAAAACTTTCGATTGATACTCTCGCTGACGCCACGAAGGGAATCGTTGTGCGGGGAACGGTGAACCAGAGCGGCGCCCTACAAGAATGGCAAGACGGAAGCGGAACGATCCTCCTTCGAATCGCCGCCTCAGGAAACGTCTTTCCGGGAAGTGACAATGCGAGAGAAATCGGTTCATCCGCACTCTCGTTCGCCAACATCTGGACCCAAACCCTGACTTCCCGATCAAGCACGAACCTCACGCTCGATAGCAAAATTGACACGGCAGGTACGGTATTCCTTACTTCTGGCGATCATCTAGCATCTCTTGGCAACAACAATGCTGATCTCGGCCAGTTCGCGTTTGCCTTTCGTAACATCTTTGCCTCCGGCACCACCCGCCTTGGTGTTCTCTCGACCGACGGAAATACTACTTTAGGCGATGACGCCACGGTGGACACGGTCACGTTAAACGCCCGCTTTGCTTCCACCATGAATCCAAGCACTAACAACACCATTGACCTCGGCGCATTTGGCACCGCCTTCCGCGACATCTACGCATCCAGTTCTTTG
>JBBTXB010000010.1:0-1396 GCA_038062475.1 Patescibacteria group bacterium | reverse complement strand
TTGCCGCCGGAGTGCTGGCGATTGAACCGACCGTCGCATACTGGAACAACCAGCTTACGACAGAAAGTGTCTTTACGGTTTCGGTGCTCGCAGCGACATACTGCTTTCTCGCATTTCTGCAGGGCTCGCCGCGGCGTTTTGTTTTTTATGCGGGATTCTTTTTGGGATTCGCGCTCCTTATACGTCCCATCACGGAATACTTGGGGATCATTTTTTTAGCCGCGCTTTTCATTCTCGGCGTGCAGAAGCGAATACCATGGAAACGGCTTGTTTTTGGTGCAGCAATTTTTGCCGCGGGCTACTTCATCACAGTCACTCCGTGGATGATTCGGAACCAGCTTCTTTTTGGGACCACATCCGTCTCCACCATGAATGTCGGCTTTGGGAAATACCTGAAAGCGATACAGAAGGAACTCGGTATTTCGGTGAATTACGCTTTTTATGGCGGGATTCCTCGAACCGAGGTGGAACGGCTCGCACTCGTTCGTGCGGATGCGCTCCGCCTGGTCGCGCAACACCCGTTTCTCTTTGTGAAGATTCATCTGATAGGTCTTGTGCCATTTTTTCTCGGTGACGGATATGGCACAACGTTTGGAGTTTTGTTTCCGGCGCTTCGAGAGAGCCGTGTGGTTACCGACTGGTCCGGATCGCCCGCGGAAATCATTAGCTTTCTCCGCGGCCACACGGGACTTGAAGGCGTGGTTTTTTGGGGCGGGAAGTTCATCTGGGGCGCTCTTGTATTCGCGGCTCTTGTTGGCGCGGGTTTATTATTGAAGGCCGGGGGATGGAATCGCCGGTTCGCGATTTTTTTTCTACTCATTGTCTACTATTTCGCCCTTGCGAGCGGCGTGGGAAGTTACTCACGGTTCCGGTTCCCGGTTAATCCTTACATTTTTATCTTCACAGCGGTGGGCAGTACTGCTGCCATCAACTGGCTCCGTAGTCAGTACAAGAAAGCGGTTTGACGTCTCTAAACACCCTGTTACACTAATGCTGATATATGCAGAGTTGGAAAACCATAAAAAGCGAAGTGTTCTTCCAGACACCATGGACCACCTTCAAGCACAATGAATTTGAAATGTCCAACGGGAAGAACGGGCATTATTATTTTGTCAGCACGCGCGGTTCCAGCATGGTAATACCGGTTCTTCCCGATGGCCGCGTTTTATTGACGAGGCAGTATCGGTATCTCGTTGATCGTGAGAGTATTGAGTTCCCCGCGGGCGGTGTCAAAGAGGGGCAGGATCACGAGCAAGCGGCCCGCAGCGAATTAGAAGAAGAGTCTGGCTACCGCGCCGGTTCGCTCCAGCGAGTGGGCGAATATATCCCCATGAACGGCGTTACTGATGAGATTTGCAAGGTGTATATCGCCCGCGATCTCACAAAGACGAAGCAG
>JBBTXB010000009.1:0-15752 GCA_038062475.1 Patescibacteria group bacterium | reverse complement strand
GAAGTCGCAGTTCCTGTCAAGTTTCAGTCGCTCGTCTCTGAAGTCGAGAAGATGTCAGTGCTTGACCTTGCAGAATTGGTCAAAGTGCTGGAAGAGAAGTTCGGCGTTTCTGCTGCCGCCCCTGCCCCGACAGCTGTCGGGGTAGCCGCCGCTCCCGAAGAAGTCGAAGAGAAGTCCACGTTTAACGTGGAGCTCACTTCTTCCGGCGACAACAAAATCGCCGTCATCAAGGTGTTACGCGAATTGACCGGTCTTGGACTCAAGGACTCCAAGGACATGGTTGACGCCGCTCCCAAGATGGTTAAAGAGGGAGTCGCCAAGGCCGAAGCCGAGAATTGGAAGAAGAAGATTGAGGAAGCGGGAGGTAAGGCAACCTTGAAGTAAGAGATAGAGGGGATATTTTATTGCCTGAGCGAAGTTCGCCTCGGGCGAAAAGGCCCTACCATTGCACATCCCTTCGACAAGCTCAGGGAATAATTGTTGCTTCATAGAGTAAGAGTTAGAAAGAAAAACCGAGCACTCACTAACTGTGAGTGCTCGGTTTGTTTTACGCTTCCGACGGCGTGTCCGGAGTGTCTTTGGGAGGAGTGATGCGGATGACGAGGCGGGTGTTCCCCAGGTCAACGATGTCGCCGTTGTTCAAACGGCGCGTGTTGATGCGTCCGCCGTTCACAAAGGTGCCGTTCTTTGAGCCGAGGTCAGTGATGTAGGCCTTGCCGTCTGCATCACTTACCGTCACGACAGCATGCAGCCGACTCACTTGCGCGTCGTCAAGAAGCAGATGAGATTCCAGCCGGCCGATTCCGATGAGTTTCTGTTTGAAGATCTGCGCGCGCGGCGGGCGTCCCAATTGATTGATCTCTACGGTGAGCGTGGGCGGCAAAGGTCGGCTCGGCGGAGCACCCCTGAAATAGATCGTGCTTCCATCCAGAAGCACGATGAAGTCAGGGGGGTCATGGTCACAGAGTTCGGCCGGCGGTTCGACGTCCGGGAAAAGTCCCGGATTCACATATACCGTGGGAGCAAGCGCTCCATCGGAGAGGTCTTCCGCGCTTTTTGCACGAGGCGCTCTCGTATCCGGTCTTGGCTTCTGGAGCGCTCGGCGAATTGCGCGGCGATCAAGGATGATCTTTGCCACGAACATCACAAGAGCAACGACAGCAAGTCCTCCAATGAGGACAACCATTTTTTCGTCCACGTCGGACTCCTTTCCGTTTCACTTTTGAAGGTGCGTCGCGATGATACCGTACAAGACGTTTTTGTTCAAGAGATAAAGGGTTTTAGTCTTTTCAGAAACCGTCACGGCAGAGAGCGAATCAAACTGGTCGGAGACGTATTGGATGATGAACTTTCCATCTTTTCCATATACAAGTAGGCGGCGCTCCGCAGGGTCAATGAGGTAGAGGTACTGCGCATCCGCGTCGGTTGCGAGCGCGGAGGCCTGCCGGAGCGGGGGAATTGCTTCTCCCGCCGCGAACGCTTGCGGGAGGCCGGCAAAAATCTTCACGACCTCGCCGTTCTCCTTTGCGCCCCAGAGGGAGCCGTCAATTGCCATGGCAACCGTGCCCGCAAGAGGCGGGGTGTTCTTGAGCCAGGGCACGCCTTTCCCAAACCCTGCCGGACTTCGGTCGTGGCGCCAGATATTACCCGCCTCATCAAGCACATAGAGTCGCCGATTCCACAGGGCGATTGCGCGGATCGGCGAATTTCCGGCGGGGGTGAACTCCAGCGCGGTTGCGACCCGTTCCCCTTTTGCCCATCGGGTGAGTTTTCGTCCGTTCCAGAAGATTATGCCGTCTTCATCCAGGGCGCCAAGATTTGTGGGACCCGGTTCGTCAAGCGCGGTAAGCATTGCTCCGGTTTTTCCGCTTTGGGGATTTGCCGCGAAAATTTGCCCGTCCGGCGTCCAGCTGTAGAGCGTGCCTCCAAGGGTGATGAGGCCGCGATACTCTTTTTCTGCAGGCAAAACAGCAACGACGGTCGGATCGGGGATTCTGACCGCGCGTCGGAGCCGTTCGCGGGATGCGTTCAGGGTTTCCCCAAGAGCTTCCGCGGCTTTACGCTGCGCGGCGCTTCTCCGCGGCAGTTTCGCGAGGAGCGCTTCGCTTTCGTCAAAGATTTCTTTTGCGCGTTTTTCGTCGCCGTAGATCAAGGTTGCTTCAATAGCGTCGCGCTTTCCTTCAATCTCCGCAACCGCACCGCGGAAGTTTGCCGCATCCGCTTCATGTACCCGTGCAGCGGCGAGCGAGACGATGCCCCGGAGGAAGAGGAGCCCGAACGCAATGCCCAGCACAAGAAACGCTTTTGAACGCCCGGGCATGGTTTCAAAAGCTCGCCCCCGTTCTCGGAGCCGTTCGCGAATGCGCTCCGCGAGACGCGTACGACTTCCGCGCCAGTTGGTGCTTACGACGAAAAGGAGAGTACTGGTGGCGGCCGCGAGCGTTACAAGGGCGAGTATCAGCCGGAGCACGCTGCGAAGCAATGTTCCGATTGCGGAAACGGCTTTTGAGTCGCCCCGTCGGCCGCGTCGGCTATTTTTGAGGGCAATACTCGCGGCCCGCAGGAGCTGTACCAGGGGAAAATCTTCGCCGAAAAGGGACGGTTTCGCCGCTCGTTGCAATTCGCGCGATTTCGCCGGGCTCGCTTCATTCGTGACTGGAAGCGCGGACGTTGATTCGTGGAGCGTACATTTGACGATCACCCCTTCAAAAGCGGTGCCGGATTGTTTCTCTTTTCCGCTCCAGAGGCGCTCGGCGAGCGCCGCCGCCGCTCCTTCGGGGGGGAGAGCGGGTATGACCCGATCAAATTCAGTTGCATAAGCGCGTTCGCTGAACCCGAACGAAATAAGAAGAGTGTCGCCGTCCTGCACGGTGCCGGTCAAGATGTGAGAGAATAGGCGCGTTTCCGTTTCCTCGTCTTTCCATAGGCGGAAACGCTGGTAGTTGCCCTCCGGCCCTTTGCGCCACAGAAACACATGCGGGGTGCCGATGCGCGCAAGGAGGAGCGTGGACTCCGCAATCATTCCGATGGCGCCCTGGATAGCCCCCTTTCGCGTCAAAAATTGCCGATTGAGCATCTGGAGGAGGTCGCCGAAATGTTCCTCCGCGATTGCCGCGGGGGTGTCCGTGGGGATGCTCGCGGCGTGAACGGCCGCGACGACGTTCTGTGAGTCAACATCCCCCGCATGCGCGGGAAAAGCGAAGACGCCGAACGGGAAGCCGGGTTTCGCAAGGATTTCAACCCTCCTGTTTTTTGTCGAAGTCGGCCCAAAACGGATGGGTGCTATTTTTGAGATGGCGTATGGAGGCATGAAAGAAATGCAAAGCGTAAAGCGAAAAGCGTAAAACGGTGTGCGGGGGAGTTGATTTCAGGACGTTCTTCTTCTATATTGTATTATACTACGCATAGAACATAAAGCATGAACCCAGATCCTTGAGTGAATGCTCCATGTTCCATGCTGCGTGCTTCATGACCTATGCTTGAACACATTTTTGGTTCGAAAACGAGAGTGAAGCTATTGGGTCTGTTCCTTTCGTACCCGAACGAGACATTTTATGTCCGAGAGCTCACGCGGCGGATCGGCGCGCAAATTCATTCGGTTCGCCGCGAATTGGAAAATCTGGGGCGCTGCGAGCTCATCGTTCCCGTCGCGACGAACGCTAAAGAACCGCGCGGAAACCGCCGCTATTATCGGGCAAATCCGGAGTTCCTCCTTTTTAACGATCTCCAGGCGCTCTTCGTAAAGGGGCAGGTGCTTTTGGAGCAAGATTTTGTCCGTAAAATTGAACGGAGCGGCCGGCTGCAGTATCTCCTCCTCACGGGCAAGTTCGTCGGCGTTGAGGCTCCAACTGACGTGCTCCTTGTGGGCGTCGTGAATCGCAATCGCCTCGCGCGGATTGTCGCCGAGTTTGAGCGCGCGTTCGGCGGTGAAGTCAATTTTACCATTATGACGCGCGCAGAGTTTCAATATAGAAAGGATATCGCAGATCGCTTCTTGTATGACCTCTTGGAAAAGAAACACGTTGTCGTCTTGGACCGCATCGGCTCGGAAGCCGTTGCTGCTCCTGCGCGCCACGGAGAATAGTCTTACTGCCCTGCTCATTGACCCCCGTTCCGGGCATCCTCTCGCGCGTTCGCGCGCTCGGGAGGCGCGAGAGCCGCTTTCTGCAATCGCCGCCGCGCTCTCCCGCGCGAAAGTTTCCCCATCGCGCCTCGGAGGCGTCGTGGCAGCGTTTGGAGACGCCCCGTTTTCGGTAGTTCGGGCTGCCGCAGTTGCCGGGAACGCGTTTTCATTCGCCTTAGGGATTCCCGCCCTCGGCTTCGCAGCTCGCGAATCCGAAGCTGCGGATATAAAAGAAGGCGCGCGCCTTATTGAACGCGCCCCGCGAGGATCTGTGATCCGCGCGCGCTATAGCGCGGAGCCAAATATTACGAAACCGAAATGACGCAAAAAATCAAAAAACGAATCTTAGAAATTATCCCGGCCGCCCTCGTATGGTCTACGCTCCTCGGCGCCGTGATATTTTCGTTTTGGAAGCCGCTCGCGGCGATCGTTTTTATTATCGTTTTTGACGTGTATTGGGTGTACCGCGTCGGTTATTTTACTTTTTATCTCCTGCTCTCCTGGCGGCGCTTTCGCGCCGTCGCGCGCGAGGATTGGCGCGCAAAACTGCAGGAGACTGCCGGTTACGAACGGCTCGTGCATCTGATTTTCCTCCCGACGTATAAAGAGGATATATCGGTTTTGCGCACGACGTTCGGGAGTCTCTCGCGCGCCCGCTATCCCGGCGGAAGATTCATTGTCGTACTCGCCGGAGAAGAGCGCGATCGCGAACGCTTCCAAGAAAATGCGCGGATGATTGAACGGGAGTTCGGAGGCGCGTTCGCCAAAATAATTTCCACGCTCCACCCGGCAAACCTTCCCGACGAGATTCCGGGCAAGGGCTCAAATTTGAATTGGGCCGGCAAGCGCGCGCAAGAATATATTGATACGCTCGGCATTCCCTACAATAACGTCGTCGTTTCGGCCTTTGATGTGGACACCTGCGCGCCACCCGATTATTTTGCGTACCTCGCTTATGTCTATCTCCACCACCCGAATCCGACGCGAACCTCGTATCAGCCCATCGCCCTCTACAACAATAATATGTGGGAGTCTCCGGCGGCGGTTCGCGTTGCCGCATTCGGCACGACATTCTGGCTCATGACGGAGATGCCGCGGCCCGACCGCCTGTTTACCTTTTCTTCCCACAGCATGTCGTTTCGCGCGCTCGTTGACGCAGGTTTTTGGCAAAAAGACATCGTCACCGAGGACTCGCGCATCTTTCTGCAGTGTTTCTTCCGCTACGACGGGGATTATTCGGTGACCCCCCTCTATATGCCCATATCCATGGACACGGTCAGCTCCGGCGGCTACGCGAAGAGTCTCGTGGACCTGTATCGTCAGCAGCGGCGCTGGGCATGGGGGATTGAGCACTTCCCGTACATGGCGGAGCAGTTCCGCGCACATCCGGCAATTCCGTTCCAGAAAAAAGTGCGCTACTTGAAGAATTTTTTGGAAGGGATGTACTCCTGGGCAACGGCGCCGTTGCTCATCTTAATTTTGGGGCGACTGCCGCTCCTTGTCGCACCATTTTCGGCAAAGGCGGTGCCTTTGTTCCAGAATGCCCCGCATCTCCTTGACGCGCTTATGAAGTTCGCCATGGCCGGACTACTCCTCTCCGCGTTTTTTATGCTGTTTCTTCTTCCGCCGCGAAAGGGGGAGATTCGCCGCAGGCGCTGGATCGTCATGTTCGCCCAGTGGCTTTTAACGCCGGTGACGCTCATTGTTTTTGGATCTTTTCCGGCGCTTGACGCACAGACTCGCCTCGCGCTCGGAATTCCTATGGAGTTTACTGTGACAAAAAAAGCGAGACGCCAGATCGGTGCGGCAGTTCCATCATATGTTGGCGACTGAGGAAAATCACGCTCCCGTGCCGCGGGTTTTCATCCAGATCGTGGCATGGAACAGTATGAAGTTTCTGCCGGAACTCTTCCGATCCCTGGAAGCGCAAACATTCCGGGATTTTCGAGTGCTGGTGATTGACAACGCCTCAACGGATGGACTGGAAAGATTTCTCGCGGCCTACCCATCCATTACCGTGTTGCGGAATTTTCGGAACCTCGGTTTCGCGCGAGCGCAGAATCAGGGAATCCGTTGGGCGCTAAAGCAGGCAGCGGACGCGAGGCAGTCCACGGCAGAAAGTTTCGTATTGCTTCTGAATCCCGATGTCGTGCTCACACCCACCGCTCTGGAACGAATGGTGCGGTGCGCGGAGAGTGATCCGTCTCTCGGGAGCGTTGGCGCAAAACTCCTCCGATGCGTTTTTGCCGCGGACGGAAGTGTGGAGTTCACTGACACGATTGACTCGCTCGGGCTGGAAATTCGCCGTTCGCGGCAGGTGGTTGATCGCGGCGCAGGAATGGATATTTCGAAATTTCGACATTTCGATATGTCGAGTGCGGAACCGCAATCGGTCTTCGGTATCTCCGGCGCGCTTACTCTGTATCGGCTCTCCGCGATGCAGGATGCCGCAATCTCGCTTTCCGACAACACCGAATACTTTGACGAAGATTTCTTTACGTATAAGGAAGATGTGGATATCGCCTGGCGGTTGCAGCTCCTCGGCTGGCGCGCTGCTGTGGCAACGGACGCCGTAAGCTATCACCACCGCGGCGCTCCGGGGAGTGCGGCGGGTCTCTGGGGACTTCTTTTCGCCGAACGGCGCAAAGGGGCGGCAGTCCTCTTACATTCGGCAAAAAACCACCTACTGCTTCTTATAAAGAATGAACACCGCGCGAATTTCATGCGGCATGCGCCGAGGATTATTGCGCACGAGCTTGCGAAGTGCCTGTTGCGCCTGTGTATCGCTCCGCGCGCGCTCCGGGGCTACGCACAGACGCCCCGCCTCGTTCCAAAGATGTGGGTAAAAAGACGCCTCATTCAGAGCCGTGCAAAACGAAGCGCGGCCGACATGGAACGATGGTTCAAGTAAGTTTTTATGCTCCATGTTTTATGCTCCATGCCCCATGTCGCCTGACCTCTCCGTCATCATCTTGAGTTACCGGACGAAAAATTTAGTAAAAGAGTGCGTGAAGAGCATTCGGCGTGCGGCGCCGCAGCTCTCCTACGAAATTATTGTTGTTGATAACGCCTCCGGCGACGGCGTGGGGGAGATGATGCGCGAGCAGTTCCCCGACATCCGTTTTGTGGAGAGCGCGGAAAATCTTGGGTTTGCCGGCGGTAACAACATCGGCCTGCGTGAGGCGCTCGGCAGATATCGCATGGTGTTGAATCCTGACATCGTGGTGCTTCCGGGCGCGTTGGAGAAAATGGTGGCGGCAATGGACGCGCACCCGGAAATCGGTCTTCTGGGACCAAAACTTCTCGCGCCGGACAAAAGTCTCCAGTATTCCTGTTATCGGTTTCCGTCGCTCCTGACGCCGTTCCTGCGGCGGACGCGGCTGGGAGAGACGCGCTGGGGTGCGGGGGTGGTCAATCGGTACCTCATGGCCGATTGGGACCACGCGGAAATGCGCGATGTTGATTGGCTCTTGGGCGCAGCGCTCATTGTGCGCGCGGAAGCGCTCGCGCATGTGGGGCTCTTTGACGATCGGTTTTTTCTTTATTTTGAAGACACGGATTGGGCGCGTCGTTTTTGGAAAGCCGGTTACCGCGTGGTGTATTTCCCCGAAGCAGAGCTGTTTCATTTTCATCGGCGCGAGTCGGCGGAAGGGTCATTGTTGGAAAGTTTGTTACGGCGGACGACGCACGTCCATGTGGCGAGCGCCGTGAAATATTTTTGGAAATACCGTGAGGAGGATGTTCCTTCTCGGCGGGTGTCGGCATGATGAACCCCGTTAGAAGTCTGTCTTCGAAAGTGCGGAACGGCGCCTACTGCAAACATATATGAAAGCACCGCTTTATACCCGGCTGCAGAAAAAATTTTCACGATTTTTTCTGCCAAGGACTTCTAACGGGGTGAACCTTCTTCCAAAACGCGGCGAGACAATTTCGCGGCGACGATTACTACGGTGGGCGGCGCCGGTCGCGGGGGTTGTGGCCGGGCTCTCCCTACTTTCCTCTCTGTTCCTCATTCCGATAGCTATCGGAATGCGTGACGCTGCGGATGCCGCGAACCGCGGGCGCGAGGCGCTCGTCTCTGCGACGGAGCGTATTGAGGAGTTGGATATCTCCGGTGCGGAAGACGCCCTTCTTCAGGCAGAGCAGGAGTTTGCGCACGCCGAATTCGCGCTTCATCGCTTGCGCCCATTTGAGCGCGCGTTCGGGATCGGCGATGATGTTCGCGCCGCGCGGGAGCTCGTTCGCGCGGGAGGGGACCTTGCTCGCGCGGGAGGCGCCGCGCTTCGGGATTCCCGCGCTTTACTTTCATTTCTTGAACCCGGCAATGCCGAGGAACGCGTATCGCTTCTCCAGAGCATCGGGGTCGCCGCGCCCGTATTTCGCGAACTCCGCGATCGCCTTTCGGAGATTCAAGCGCGCGTCCGCGCGATTCCCCCATCGGGCCTTGTTCCGCCGCTTCGGGATGCCCGACTTCTCCTCGCGGAAAAGCTTGCCGATGCGCAGGAGACGGCCGCGGCGTTCGGCCTTCTTACCGAAGCCCTGCCGCACTTCGCGGGTTTCCCCGAATCCGTCGGGGCGGGCACGGAGGCGCACACCACGCTTCTTCTTTTCCAGAACGAAACGGAGCTTCGTCCGACCGGAGGATTTTGGGGCACCTACGGGCTCGCGACATTTGCGAAAGGCGTTCTCACGGATTTTCATACCGATGACGTGTATGCGCTGGATGGCCCTGCGCAAGCGTTTTTAAATGTGGATCCGCCGGCTCCTTTAAAGAAATACCTCGGCATTTCGCATTGGTTCCTCCGGGACGCCAACTGGTCGCCGGATTTTTCCGTCTCCGCTCGGCAGGGACTGGACTTTTTCGGCCGCGAGGCACCCCCGGGTACTCCAACCCCGCACGCCGTTCTCGGTCTCACATCCGCAGTTGTCGCCGATCTTCTCACGGTAACGGGTGACATTGAAATTGACGGCACCCGCTTCACGCCGGAGAATTTCACGGAAACATTGGAGTTTGAAGTGGAACGAGGGTTTGTCCGTAAAGGCATTCCCCGCGGAGAGCGGAAAGACATCGTTGGTCGGCTCGGGAAGGAACTCATTGCGCGGCTCTCGCATATTCCCGCGCGCGACGCCGTCGCGGTGCTTACTATTCTCGCCGAGGCGCTTAGCGAACGGCATCTGTTGCTCTTTGACCTTGATCCGGAGGTACAGAACACACTTCGCGAAGCGCATTGGACCGGCGAGCTTCCGGTCGCGACGGGAGACTTTCTCATGGTCGTTGACGCCAATTTGGCAAGTTTGAAAAGCGACCCGGCGGTCTCAAGGCGCATTGATTATGCCGTGCGTCCGTCTGCAAACGGCCTCTTGCAGGCTCATGTGGCGATAACCTACGACCACCGCGGGACGTTTGATTGGAAGACGACGCGCTATCGCACCTTCACGCGCGTGTATGCGCCGCCCGGCAGCCGCCTCATTTCGGTACAGGGCGCAATGGAGAATGATCGTCTGTTGGATCCGGCTGGGCGAGCAGGAGCGGCGCAGGTCGGGCAGGAGAGCGGCCTTGCGGTTTTTGGCGCCTTTATTTCCATTGAACCGGGGACATCAAAGACACTTGCGTTCACCTATGAGCTGCCCCAAGGAATTTCGGAGCGAATCCAAAATGGCGAAGAGTACGCGCTTACTGTTCCCAAGCAGGCGGGTACTGTCGGTCACCCGTTGACGCTTGACCTCCAGTTTGGTAAAAACGTGAGATACGCCGTTCCCGCGGAAGATGCGCGCGAATGGGGAGATGATCGGTATCGTATAAGTACAGATTTGAGAGTTGATCGCGACTTTGCTGTGGGGTTTTGAGCCGTAAAAACTCTTACTCTATTGCCTGAGCGGAGTCGAAGGCCTACCATTGCGCATCCCTTCGACAAGCTCAGGGAATAAAAACATTTTTCTACAGTCTTACTCTTACTTCGCCCCATGTTTGTAAAAAAGATCGCCATTGATCTCGGCACTACGACCGTGTTGGTGTATGTCCCGCGCCGCGGAATTGTTATTAACGAGCCGTCGGTAGTGGCGATTTCGACGACGGATAAAAAGATTCTTGCCGTCGGGAAAGAGGCGTTCGAGATGCTCGGCCGCACGCCCGACACGATTGTCGCTTCCCATCCGTTGAAGGACGGCGTGATCGCCGATTACCGCACCACCGAGGTGATGTTGCGCTACTTCGTGGGCAAAGCCGTCGGCGGCATTCGGTTTTTCCGGCCGGAAGTGATGGTTGCCGTGCCGGGCGGCATTACTTCCACCGAACGACGCGCGGTGATTGACGCCACGCTCGCTGCCGGAGCGCGGGCGGCATATATCATTAAAGAGCCGATTGTGGCCGCCATTGGCGCGGATGTTCCTATAGGCACGGCCTCCGGACACATGATTATTGACATTGGCGGAGGTACGTCGGAAATCGCGGTACTTTCCTTGGGCGGCATCGTCGCTTCAGACTCGGTACGCATCGGCGGAAATAAATTTGACATAGCGATCGCCGAGCATGTGCGCAAGCGGTACGGCTTGGCCATTGGCGAGCGTACGTCCGAAGATATTAAGATTCAGGTCGGGACGGCTTTGGAGCTTGATGAGCCGCTTTCCATGGAAGTGAAGGGGAGAGACATGGTGACCGGTTTGCCGAAAATGATCACTGTGACATCAGATGATGTGAAAGACGCGATACAGGACGAGCTGGCGGGAATCATCGTCGCGGTGAAGGATGTTTTGCGCCGCACGCCCCCCGAGCTTGCGGCGGACGTGATGGAAAAGGGGATGATTCTCTCCGGCGGGAGCGCGCAGCTCCGGAATCTGGACCGCCTGCTTGCGGAAGCGACTGGCGTGCCTGCGTATGTCGCCGACGATCCGCAAATGTGCGTCGTGAAGGGCACGGGACTCGCGCTGGAAAATCTTGAAGCGTATAAGCGGTCGGTGCTGGCGACGAAATAAGAGTTAAGAGGAGATTGTAGAAAAACGTTTTATTCCCTGCGCATCCCTTCGACAAGCTCAGGGAATAACTATTTGTCTACAGTCTCAAAGAGATAAAAAAAGACCCTTGGTTGAGGGTCCGTACTCGGCCTTACAGGTCGGTGGGAAGACGGTCACGCCACCTCTTCACGAGTTGCATGGTCTCGGCGGCGGTGAGCTGCATGGTCGCCTCGATGAGTATGGCGGCCAGCTGCAGCGGCTCGATTGCGACGGCCGAGCGCTTGCTGACCTCGGCCGCGAGGCGCTCCAGGCGCGCGAGCGTTTCTCTCTTGAACCGCACCTGGCGCGTTTCGGTCCACGTCGGGTCAGTGGGCCGGCCGCCCGTCGCAGGCGTTCGGAACCGCGCCTGCACCTCGGCGGCCAACTGCATCGCGCCGAAGAACCCGCTACCCGCGTGGACCTTGCCGAGCCGCTTTGCGCCCATGCGTGCGGCGATCTTCTCCATGTCCAGCTTCAGTGCCATGTCGTTACTCCTTTGCGAGGATCCGTGCTTCACACTTCATGCCGCCTTATCGCTCGATGAGAAGGCAGGCGACGATTGCCGTGAGCGCGGCTTTTACCGCGACAGTCCGCGCGAGCATGAAGGCGCGGCGGCAATAGCGTTCATTCCGCCCGCGCACGAACAGCCGGTGGGTGGTGACCCGCATTGACAGATCCTCGAGCCACATGCTCACGACCAGCTGATCCGGCTCCCCACGCTCGTTGCGCGAGTGCGAACGGATCCGTTCGCCGAGAAGGTTGTGGATGGTACTGATCGTCTCGGAATCCGGCGCGGTGAGAATGGCGTTTACGATCTCTTCCGCCCGCTGCTGCACATTCGGATCGTTCACGGTTTCCTCCTTGTTTACCCTCACACCAATGTGTTGATGTTGGCGTGAGTGGTTTCCTTGGGTGTGGGGGTGAAAGGTGCGTACTGGTTTTATATCATAGAATTGCCGCGACCGTCAATCCCGTTAGAAGTCGCGCCCGCGCTTGTGCGCCCGAAGGGCCTATGGGCGGGCTACTTCTAACGGGATCAATCCGTTCGCGATCGTTCCCTAGCTACTAACTTCTAGCTTCTAGCTACTCGTCATGGTCATTGGCATTGACGCCTCGCGAGCGTCGCGACAAGAAAAAACGGGTGTTGAACAATATGCGTTTGAGCTGCTCTCCGCACTCCGCGGGGTTGTCCCGTCCCGACAAGTCGGGATTCTTTTGTATTCGGATACTCCCCAGCCGGACGACTTCAGCGAGTCCCGATTCCATCAATGGAATCGCGGATCCTCGACCCGCTCGTACGAGTCGGGACTTCCTGCGAGCTGGGAGTGGCGGCAGCTCGGCAGGCCGGGGGCGCGTCTGTGGACGCAGGCGCATCTTTCGCGGGAGATGCGCCGGAATCCGCCGGATGTTTTATTTATTCCCGCGCATGTGCTGCCGTTCATTCATCCGCGCCGCTCTGTCGTTACCATTCATGACGTATCCTTCATGCGCGCGCCGGAGGTGTATAGGTCGCTTTCGCGCGCCTATCTCCGGTGGAGCACCGCTTTTGCTCTTGCGCGCGCGAGCCGCATCATCGTGCCTTCCGAGTGGACGAAACGGGAACTTATGCATTTCTTCGGCGCGCGAGAAGAGCAAATAGTCGTAATTCCGCACGGGATAGATCAGGAAAAATATCGTCCAGCCACGGAGGCGGATATCGCCTCGGTCGGGGAGCGATATGGGCTTGGGATGAGATATGTTCTGGCACTCGGCCGCGTTGAGAAGAAAAAGAATCTTCAAACACTCCTCAAGGCCGCTGCCATTCTTAGGAAGCGCGGTAAGCCAATTCCCGAGATTGTTTTCGCAGGCCCGGACGGTTTCGGGAGCGAGGAGGTGCGGAAGGCGGTTGCGGATCTCGGACTCGCCGACCGCGTTCGGTTTCTTGGTTTTGTTCCGGAGCGCGATCTTCCTGCACTCATCGCCTCGGCCGGAGCGGTTGCCGTTCCTGGAGCGCTTGAAGGGTTTGGATTGCCGGTGCTTCAGGGGTTTGCTGCAGGCGTACCAGTTATTGCCGCGCGCGCCGGAGCATTGCCGGAGGTTGCAGGGGATGCCGCCCTTCTCGTCCCGCCCAACGATGCGGAAGCATGGGCAAACGCGCTCGGAACAATCCTTACCGACGGCGCCGTCCGTGACCGTCTTCGCACAGCCGCCACCGCCCGCCTCTCGGCTTTTTCCTGGCAGCAATGTGCGGAAGAAACGTGGAAAACTATAACATTTTTACGCCTTCTATAGAGAATCTTTACTAGATTATCATATTTATGCATAGATTGATGACTTTCTGCATAGATTCCGGCATATATTGCATAGATTTCAGCGATATGCTATCATCTAGTCTATGGATGAAAAACTACTGAATATCGGTCAAGCGGCCGAAATATTGGGAGTTTCAATAGACACCCTTCGTCGTTGGGATGAAAGCGGCAAATTGGTTGCCATTCGAAAAGAAGGGGGGACGCATAGATATTACCGCGAAAAAGATCTCGAGGTTTTTTCGAGCGATCTTTTTAAATTCGCGTTTGAATGGATTAATAACGAAACTGAATTTCCAGGTACTTTTTACTGCCAGACAAGCTCAATTTTTAATGCAAGACTGACGAAAATGGAATACGCCCTGATGCAAAAGCCCGGGTTTGAAAAATTGTATTCTTTGATTGTCTTAATTGCCGGAGAGATTGGTGATAATTCTTTTGCCCATAACTTGGGAAAGTGGCCAGATACGCCAGGAATTTTTTTTGGATATGATATCCAAAAAGGTGTTATCGTTCTCGCTGATCGCGGATTAGGCGTTTTAGAGACATTGCGTCAAGTTCGCCCCAATCTTCCGAACCACGTTGCGGCAGTAGAAGTAGCTTTCACGGAATTTATCTCTGGTCGCGCGCCGGAAAAACGCGGGAACGGTCTTAAATCGGTCCGTGAAGTGGTAATAGCCCAGCCGATTGACCTCTTTTTCGCAAGCGGTGATGCGGAAGTACGGATGCAGGGTTCTGATAAAATATTTCGCGTTACTCGCGGTCGAGATATGCTTAGGGGGTGTTTGGCAAAAGTAGAGTTCTAGTTGGGAATGAATTGAATCTATTATTAAATTTAACATTATGAAACTGCAATTAGAAAAGTTCGGAAAAACATTAATATCGCGAGAATTAGGCAGCGAGGCATTTAAAGCTTTCCAACCAACTTTACGCGATCTTTCTCCCAGCGAGGAACTTGAAATAGATTTTTCTGGCGTACTGACGCTATCCCCGTCATGGGCAGATGAATTTCTTAGTCCATTATTGGACCAATTAGGTGGCCGCTTAATACTTTTATCAAGCGATAATCTTTCAGTGCAAGCAACGATCAAAATTCTTCAAGAAGCTAACAAGAAAAAGTTTAAGTCTGGATAGACTTGGAAGGACATTATCCGTGATTTTCCGTCCATTCTTGAGCACGAGTTTAACCGCCAACTCGCGTCAATATAGATAGAGAGGTCTCTGCAAAATTCTCTGTTATTCCCCGAGCTTAAATTACGAAATGCGATTATTATTCGAGCTTGTCGAGAATACAATCGCATTAATAAGTCAAAATTTGATTCGACGCGGCTCACCATAGGCATTCCCTGAGCGAAGTCGAAGGGTAAATTTTGGCAGTTTTGAAACCGCCTTGAGCGGGGGGCGTAGCAAGGAATTCGTCCGGAGTCAGGGGCTTTCCGGATGGATCAAATAGCTCACCTCTACCGAGGTGGCTTTTTAGTTTTTGCTTAAAAAAGGATTGAATCTCGACATTCTTAGGCGGTTGTGGTTTAATGTTTTCAGGATATTTGACGCCAGAAACTGCTTCGGCAGGCGCTCCCGCTGGAGGAGGAATCTTAACGGATTCCACAGATGAGGGTGTGAGCGCTCCTCCAGTATCCTTTTGAAAAAGATTCTTCTGACTCGCGGGAAGGCTCACCGCACCAACGCCCTTTTTTGGGCTAATCACGGTTAATTCCGGTTGAGTAATGAAGGGGCCGGCTTGATCAGCCGGAAGCCGTCCTTCCAGAAGAGTCTTTTAATAAAAAATCAAGAACCTGTCCTTGAAGGTCAGAAATTGCCCGTCCACTGCGGCTTGCATCGGAAACGGTGCTTGCGATAGGGGAAACAGGGCTCCCCCCAAGGATAGATTCTTGATTTTTTATTCGATACTTGTTTGTCCCAGCTTTCTTTTGTCCTGCCGTTGCGGAACTTCTCTATTTTTGATATTTTGAGACCGATGTTTTCGATTTTTACGAGGAAAAGAAGACGAAGCTTGTAAGGCGCAATTTTGTGCTTCTTTGTCTTTGCCCTCGTAAGCTAACGGATAAACTGCCTCGCCTCTATCGAGGACTTGCGGGTTCGAATCCTGCCGAGGGCACCAAAATCTGACTTTGGTGTGTCTTTACAGTTTGGCTCGAACCTATTTTCAAAATCGGCAATGTGCCACGCGCGGAGCGCGTGGTGGCTTGAAACTAAATCGTTCGGCTTATTTGTTTTTGAATGATGTCGCAAATGGAAAAGGAGGGGTTTGGGGAGGAATTTTCCATTTGCTCCTCTGATTTCTTTTGGCGAAATTCGGGCGGGCATAAAAAATTGAGAAAAAGTGTTAT
>JBBTXB010000008.1:0-1634 GCA_038062475.1 Patescibacteria group bacterium | reverse complement strand
GAAGCTGTGAATTACGAAACTCCTTTTTGCTCTCAAACTTTTTCAACAACAAACAACCCATGAAGCTGGGCAGCAGTCGGATCACACATCAGTCACACAGTTGAAACATGAATGGAAGGGTCACTTTTACGCAACGACGAACGAGAGTAGAGCGTGCAGGTAATTGGCAAGATATCCACTGACGGATCTAGGGAGGCTGGTTATCAGTCCATGAAACAATTTCAGATCACGAAAGTCGAACTCAATTCTGAATCGTCCTTTGTACAACTGTTCCTGCCATTTGGTCATAAGCTTCTTCATCGTCTTGTACGGTCGAATGAGAATCCATCGTCTATGTTCAAGATACATGTCACTCTCCAACTGTTTGGAGACGTAGCCTGCGTCAGCGACGATGATACCGAAAATATTCTTGTTGATGAAGCGGAAAATGTCACGGTCGTTCTCCCCTGGTTTGGTGAACCTGAGGGCAAGCATTCTCCCATCGTGATCTCGAGTAAGCGTCATTTTCAAGCCATAAAACCAGCCTTTTGCACTTCGTCCGAGTCCTGAAAGTTCTCTCATCGTCTTATGTGCGTCCGCGTTCTTCTTGAGACACACGGGGATGTCTGTGGCGTCTGTGTATTTCACGAGGTGACTCTCTTGTCTGTTGAAGCGCATGATGAACGCGAGCAGACGAAGGGAGAGGACAGCCACTCGGTTCACAGACACGACGAAGGTTTTGTAGGAACAAGCAAGGGACTCCTTAAAATCTTCATACACGGATTTTTTCGTCACTCTGGTGCTGGCATGTTGGTAGACGGCGAAGGTTAAGGCGTCGATGTCAGTAATCTTCTTCGGTCGACCAATCGCGGATGTTTCAGATTCCGCGACCTTGAAGATTGAGGTGAGTTGTGTGATGATGTGTTTTAGATTGTGGTAAATCTGTGGAAACATACAAGCGGCACTCCTAAACGGGTGCCGCTTGTTATTGTATCTCAATTTTGTTCAAAAAGGAGTTTCGTAATTCACAGCTTTAAGATCCCGGGCTGGCTCAAGGAAAAGAAGTGGCGTGAACCGATCGACTACCTGGAAACCGAGACGGTGGACTTCCTCGCCTGCGACGGTGTGGGAGGGACGCGCCGTACGAGCGACCACGTCCCCTGGCGCCGCCGCTCCGTCCGCCTCATCTTCCAGGCCACCAAGGCCGCCGTCTGCCGCCCCTTCGCGCGCTGACCACACGCATCCGCCTTCCATGAGAGGGCGGTTTTCTTTTTTTCATCGCCATGCCACACTCCTCTGGTATGTTTCTTCCTGAACCTCTCCTCACACGTCTCACAAAACAATTCGGCGCCGTGGCAGTGCGGACAATGCTGTTAGCGATACGTGAAAAAAGACTCCCGACGTTTCGTGTAAATACGCTCAAGGCGACAGACGAGATCGTCATGGCCGTGCTGCGAGAGGATGCGATTCAGTTTGAACGTGTCCGTGACATTCCCCACGCCTTTCTCGTGAAAAACAAAACAGACAAAGAATTACTCGCGCACGCACTCACGACCTCTGGAAAAATCTACTTGCAAGGCCTGACCTCGATGCTCCCAGTGCTTGTTCTGGACCCTCAACCTGGCGAGAATATCCTCGATCTGTGCGCGGCTCCA
>JBBTXB010000007.1:0-1070 GCA_038062475.1 Patescibacteria group bacterium | reverse complement strand
CCACGATGACGATCTCCTTTTGGAGACCTCCCGTGTCGCTCCGTTCCACCCGCGCAAGAATGTCGCGAATGGTGTTTTTCTCATTGTAGACGGGAATCACTATTGAAAGTTTCATAACACAACGGTTATTGCGGGACCGTTTTTCCCAAACGCCGTGCAAAATCAGCAACCGTGCGCCGAAGGCCTTCGCGGAGCGGAACCTTCGGCTCCCATCCGAGCTTCGCTTTGGCAAGCGAGATGTCCGGCATGCGACGGCGCGGATCGTCCTGCGGAAGCGGCAGATGCACAAGCTTGCTCGCCGAGGCCGTCGCCGCGATGACTTGCTGCGCAAGATCGGCGATGCGATACTCCTCCGGATTTCCCAGATTAACAGGACCGGTAAACGGTTCTGATTCCAAAAAAGCCAAAAATCCGTGAATCAAATCATCAACGTACTGAAAGCTGCGCGTCTGGCTTCCGTCGCCGTAGATGGTAATGTCGCGGCCCTCCAAGGATTGAACAATGAAGTTGGAAATGACGCGACCGTCATCAAAGGCCATGCGCGGCCCATAGGTGTTGAAGATGCGTACAATGCGCACATCAACTCCATATTGGCGATGGTAATCCATGCAGAGCGTCTCCGCGCAGCGCTTTCCTTCATCATAACACGCACGGGTGCCCAAGGGGTTCACAGAGCCAAAATATGATTCGCGCTGCGGATGCTCCTCGGGATCTCCATACACTTCGGAGGTGGAGGCATGAATCATTGGAATCTTGAGCCGCTTCGCGAGATCCAACGCATTAATCGTACCAATCACATTCGTTCGGACTGTTTGGACAGGATCGTGCTGATAGTGAATGGGTGAAGCCGGACAGGCGAGGTGAATGATCGCATCCGCCTCAACGTGGGTCGGCGAGGTGATGTCGTGGCGGACAAGTTCAAAGCGATCGGACGGCATCAGGTGCCGTATGTTTTCTTTTGAGCCGGTGAAGAAATTGTCAAGGCAAACTACCTCATGCCCCAACGCCAGAAGCCGTTCGCACAAGTGCGAACCGATAAACCCGGCGCCGCCGGTCACGAGTATCGTTTT
>JBBTXB010000006.1:0-2148 GCA_038062475.1 Patescibacteria group bacterium | reverse complement strand
GTTTCTCCTCCGCGCGGCAGCTCCTCCTCCAGAATCTTCCGAATCTCCGCGTCGGAAAGACGAGTCGGTGTAATACCTTCCGGCCGAATGCCTCCATTTTGGATCGTGTTCGCCATGATGTCGTAAAACCATTCCTCCGCACCGTCAATGCGTCCGGGCTTCTGCAGCTCGCTCCACGGAAGCGCAGCGAGATCAACGCCTTTCCGAGCGGCCTCTTCCATGCGCAGCCGTGCGGCGACATCCCGCAAGTCAATGCGGCGCGCCTGGCGCGTAATGATGTTCGCATGGCCGCTTGATCGCCGCTGCACGACGATATCCGTGCGCACATACGCGCGCAGAAAACCCGGCAAGCTGACGTTGTCGGAGGCAACGAGCACGCAGCGGAGCGCCTGACGCGCTTGCAGCGCGACGAACTCATGGGCATTGCCGGAATTCTTCAATTCCCTCCATTCCTGCGGCATGCTTTCGGTGCGCTTTTCTTCCTCGCGATAGTGGGCATCGAACAATTCGAGAACTATATCCACCATCCGCTGGGGCTTGTCTCCCGAGACCCGGTTCATTGCGGAAAGGAGTCCGGAGAGTCCGAATGCCCGATCGAGCGGGTCGGATGAAATCGTCCCTTTACCGTGAAGGTCATCGCGCTTTGCATAGGCAAGCAGTTTCGCAAGCGCGGGTTTGTCCGAGACGCCCAGTGCCGCGGCGACGAGCGAGGACGCGCAATGCACTTTGTTTTTTCCATGCTCGGTCGCGTGGTGGTCGAAACGCCCGCCACCCAAATCAATAAGCAGGTATCCGTCGCGCTCGAGCTCCGCGGCGCTCTTCCCCGCCGGGAGGTCTGTCCAAAATTCGACCTTCGCTTCGCGCACGCCGGGGAACTGCGCTTCACCGAAACGCTGCAACAGAAAAATCGCGCAGACAGTGTCCGGCTGAATTTTCGGAAAAATGGCAATGGTATGAATTCGCTGCATAGAACCAATCATCTGTGCGCGTTCTAAGAACGCGCCCACGTGATTGGCCCCCGATCAGAACGATCGGGGGGCGGCGCCACAGGGACTGTGCGCCTGCTCCTCGCGGAGGAGCGTTGCTAGTAGTTGAAGGTGCTCACTTCGATGAACCGCTTCAGGGCCGCGAGCGGAAGCGCGGAAGGAGTGGCTTCCTTGCGGGTAAGTCCGCCATTCAGCAGAACTTCGCCTGCACGCGGCGGAACCTTGTACCACAGTCCCGGCTCGAGCCTCGAGAGCGCTTCGAAGAGCGAACCGAGCTCGATGTCTGCGCTTTGTTTGACGCAGATCACACGGTGCCCGGACGAGTTTTGGACGACCACGAGGAGCGCCCCATCGCGCTTCGTGGCGTAGGAGACCGCGTACGGGTTATCGGTGTGAAGCACCACCGCGTTACCCTTCGCGAAGTACTCCTTCTCGATCGCCGGGTACTCATCCTCCGTCCTCTGCCGCTCGAGATCGGCATTCGCCTTCAAGGAGATGTGCTCTTCCATGATCCGCACGATCTCTTCGACCGACGTACCCGCCACGAAGAGGTTGCTGCAGTACTCCGGCATGGTGAACGGGTGCATGGGAAGCGGCTTCTCCGCCTCCGAAGGATGCCGCTTGGTAGAGACAGCCATCTCGTGGAGCGCCCGGAAGATGCCGCGGAAGTACGGCCGCAGGGTCGGATGCTCCTCCGCTTCGGCGCGGAGGCGCTCACGCTCCTCCGCCGGCATGCGCTGGGCTTGGATGTAGGCGAGTGTAACTTTGTACACTTCCCCAACCACCCACAGGACAGCGAGTCCCGTGTAGTACCACTCCCTCAACGTGAGGAAGTACGAGAGCGGCTTCCGCTTCAGGAACGCATCCTTGTTGTTCTGGTTGGCGAGCGCGACGATCGCGCGCACCACCGGATCCTCCAGAAGGCCGAAGTCGCGGACCACGATCTCGCACGCCGAACTGGCGCGGAAGCTGTTGAACTGGTCGTGGTAGCGCTTCATCCCGACATCGATCGGGTACAGGAGCCGGCGCTCCCACTTGTCCTGAACCGCCTCGGGGATGATATCCTCGCCGCCCCAGAACACGATCTCCAGCTCGTCGAGCCGCTTCCCGAGTGCGAGCGCGACGAGCGTTACGGCGACAATCTTGTCGCCAAGAGGCCTGT
>JBBTXB010000005.1:0-3312 GCA_038062475.1 Patescibacteria group bacterium | reverse complement strand
AAGAATTCCAACACATCGTCAAGAAGAATCGGCGTGCGGGTTTCAACCCGCAATCCGCACTCCTGGCCGAACGCCGCTTCCGTGGCCGCGTGTTTTGCAACCTGCAGTTCCGAGAGCGCTCCTTGATCAACCGTCTCGCCGTTTCGGATTATCCGCACGCGCGACGGAAGCAATACCTTCCCCTCCGTCACCAGTCCTCCGACGATCATGGCGCGGCGCTCTGTTCGGAACACTCCCTTCACTTTCACCTTCCCCAACTCTGCGCGAAGGACTTCCGGTGGAAGAAGGTGCTCCAAATCCGCGCGCACCGCGTTCAAAAGATCGTAGATCACTTCAAAGACGCGAATCTGCACTCCGCGCTCAGCGGCGAGCGTCGCCGCTTGAGGCATCGGCTGAACATGAAACCCAAGGACCTGCGCGCCGGATGCTTCCGCCTGCGACACATCGGCCTCGGTGATGTTCCCCAATCCGCGGCCGACGACGTCAACGGCGACTTCGGGGTGGACGAATTTTTCAAATGAGCCGACAATCGCTTCCAAAGATCCCAACACATCCGCCCGGAGAAGAACGGCCAGACGCTTTTCCACTTTCGCCTCTTCCTCGGTAAGCGGCCGGGGCCGCGGCGCGGCTTCTTCCAATCCCTTCACCGAAGGCTTGATGCGCTCCAACGCCGACGGGTCTTCGGGAACTTCCAAAATGTCTCCGACCTGCGGCGCAACGCGACAACCCAAAATCCGCACCGGCATGCCAGGACCGGCTTCCTTGACCAATTTCCCGTTCCAGTCGTTCATCGCGCGCACGCGTCCGTACAGCTTGCCAGCAACCGCAAGGTGGTCGTTCGCGTGGAGCGTCCCCGCTTGCACGAGCACGGTGGTCGTCACTCCGGAAAGCTTGTCCATGTGCGATTCAATGATGGTGCCCACCGCCCTGCGCTCGGGATTCGCCATGATGCTCTCCTTCTCAACCTCGGCCACGAGCAGAATCATGTCCAAAAGTTCGGGAATGCCCTGACCAGTCTTTGCTGAAACCGGCACGATCACCGTCTTTCCGCCCCAATCCTCGGGAAGAAGCCCGATGTCCGAAAGCTGGCGCTTCACCAAATCCGTATTCACGTCCGCCTTATCCATTTTATTAAGCGCAACCACGAACGGCAGTTTGGCGGCTTCAATAATATTCTTTGCCTCAACGGTTTGCGGCTGCACGCCGTCGTCAGCGGCAACGACAAGCACGGCGACGTCAGCGACGCGCGCTCCGCGGGAACGCATCACAGTAAACGCTTCGTGGCCCGGGGTATCAATAAACGTAATCTTTTTTCCTTTCTTCTGCGTAACCTGATATGCGCCGATGTGCTGCGTGATTCCGCCCGCCTCCCCGGAGGCGACATCGGTCTCGCGGATAGCGTCCAGAAGTTTTGTCTTTCCATGGTCAACGTGGCCCATGATGACGACGACTGGAGCTCGCGGCTGCAGCTTCTCGGGAGATTCGGCAAGGAGCGCGGCGAGCCGTTCGCCGCGGCTCATCTCAACGGACTCATCCGCCGATTCCTTCTGCCGCCGCTCCGTCCGGAATCCCAAGTCTTCTGCAACGATCGCCGCGGTGTCATAATCTATACGTTCGTTCATTGCCGCGAGCACACCGCTCTTCATGAGTTCTTGAATAACGCGGGTGACGGGAAGCCCCAAGGCGGTGGCAAAATCCCGCACCGTAATCGCGGACGGAAGCGCGATAGGGGGAGCTGCCGTTTCCTCCTTCGCTTCCTCGCCCGAAGCCGCAGGGGTTTGTTTTTCCGTCCCGACGCCGGTCGGGACTCGCTGCGCTCGCTTCCACTCCGCCCAACTCTGGATAATTTTTTGCGCGACGCGATCATCAACCTTGATCGCACGCATGCCAATATCAAAACCGAGTCCCGGCAAACGCTCGCGGAGCTCCGTAAGTGGAACGTTCAATTTACGCGCCAGTTCAGCGATGTTCATGATCGTTCATTATCTTTATCTTTTGTATACTACGCTCTGTGATCATCTGCGTCAATTCTAGAAAGTTATGCCAAACACACCCTCTCCTTCCGGCTTTTTGCTCATAGATAAGCCCGCCGGGCCGACGCCCGCGTATTCGCCTACTACCGTTGCAATTTTACCAAAAAGAAACGGCCCCGCACTGTATGTGCGGGGCCGGTCGGAAGGGCCAAGGGCAAAAGTCCGAGGGCTAGGGCAGAGCGCCCGAGGTCCGAGGACTACTTGGCGCGACCGAAGACCCAACGGTCGTCAGGGTCCCCGACGTCGTCGGCGCCGCCGTAGGACGCGTGCAGCCACGAACCGTGGCCATCGCGCGCGACGCTGAAGACGCGCGGGCCGCCGCCGCGGCCGGTCAGCGGCTCCATGCCGATGAGCCGCCACTCGCCGTTCGCATGATTCGAGAGTGCGAGCTGGAGCAGCGAACCGGCCTCGGCGGGCACGACCGTGAACCCGAGCTCCATGACGCGACGGTAAATGTCCTGCCGCGTGGCACCGTTCTCGAACCCAAGCTCCTTGACCGCGACCTCGTACAGGTCGAGCTCGGCCTGCTTCTTGCTGATCGGAGTCTTTGCGAGGACGACCCCAGCGCAGTCGCCGATCCTGTGCCCACCGGCCTCGAGCGCCTGGCGGAGCTCCGCCGTCGTCTGGTAGGTGCCGAGCGTGACGGTCGCGATCAGCCGGCCGATCGGCATCCATGGGTTCTTCTTGCGGAGGAACCGCTTGAACGCCGCGAGCCAGTTGAGCAGTCCGCGTGCGTCGCAGAGCGTGATCCTGGACATGAGAAACTCCTTTCAGAGTCGCCAGAGGACCGCCGTTGTGGCAGTCATAGCCATGAAATGCCGAGCTTTTCAGCAGTTCACGGCCATGACCGCCTTGGGGTTCATGTGGAAAGAACAATTATTTATAGCACAGATTAGGCTTTGTGTTAAGGTGACGGGCGCTCATATAAAGATATGCTAAACACATACTCCCCCTCCGGCTTTTTGCTCATAGATAAGCCCGAAGGACCGACTTCGCACGACTGCATTGATGCACTGCGACGAATAACCGGCATCAAAAAAATCGGCCACGCTGGAACATTGGACCCGTTCGCTACGGGCCTCCTTATTATTGGGGTCGGCGCCTCCACCAAACTGCTCGGCCGCCTCATCGGCTTGGATAAACGGTATGACGCCACGGTGCGCTTGGGGGCCGCTTCAACAACCGATGACCGCACCGGCAGCGTGCGGCGAATCGCTGATGGCAAATCGTCACCGCAGAGCGGGATCCCGACCGAAGCGTCGGGACAAATCGCAAGAGC
>JBBTXB010000004.1:0-2741 GCA_038062475.1 Patescibacteria group bacterium | reverse complement strand
ATGGTTAGTATAACAGTTATACTCTACTAATTCTAGAGATGAAGAATAAATGGGTGCAGAACCCCCATCTCGGTTGATTTTTTATTATCTGTATGCTATTATTATAATAGACATGCAGATAAGGAAGCAGGGCCTCAGCCGGTTGCGCCAGAAACTGGCGGTATTTCAGCATCCCGCGCCTGAGGAACTGGGAACGTTTCTTTCAGGACATCCCCTGATCAAGGGGACAGTCTATACGCTGCGGCGCAAGTGTTTCAAAGCCTCCTGCCGCTGTGCCCGCGGCGAGCGACATGAGACGGTCGTATTAACAGCCAGCATTAACGGCAAGACTCGACTCTGGACGATCCCTGCGGATCGGATTAAGGAAATCCGCCAACAAGCCCAGAACTACCGCCGGTTTCGCCAAGCGCGGGCATGTTTGGTGAAAGAAGGCGCCCAACGCCAAGCCGCCATGCTGCGTTTGATCGATGCCATCGAGAAGGCCTGCACTGTGCAACCTTGAGCCGGTTCGAGCGGGAATACCTGGCTTTATGTAAGGATGAGCTGGGAGGAACCCGTTATCCAATGACCAAAAACATGAACATGGCGGAATTGGTGGCCCGTATTGAAGAATCTGCCCAGCGGATTGCCCAGGCGCTGCTGAAGTCCCGTCTGGCGGAAGATCCAAGGAGCGACCCGCCAGAGCCCTTGTGCCGGCAATGTCAAGGCAAGCTGCGGGTGCAGGAGCATGCTCAGCGACGTCTGCTTAATACGGCGATCGGCGAGATTGAATATCGGCGGGCATACGGCGTATGTGATCGGTGCGGGCATACGGCGGCTCCCTTGGACGAGGCCCTGGGCATCCCATCGTTTGGTCCCAGCGTGGAAGTGATGCGCAAGATCAGCCATGCGGCGGTGACGGCCAGGTCGTTTGCAATGGCGGCCGATATTCTCAAAGAGCACTCGGGCATTGAGCTTAGCGCCAAGCAAGTGCGCTTGAGCGGCGAATCCGAAGGCAAGCGCGTGGCGGCGGCGCGCTCGCTTGAAGTGGAGTCCTTTCGCAAGGGCGAGAAGATCGTCGGCCCCAACGCAACCGTAGATTTGATCGTGGTGACGGCTGACGGCGGCCGCGTCCAGACGCGCCAGGACGATGAAGAGGGCGGAGCCTGGAAGGAGGACAAGGTGGGGGCGGTCTATGACGCCAGCGCGCGTAAGGACCCCGCCGCCCGCCAAGCCCAGGAGTACGAAGGCGCGAAGGCGCGGATGAAAACCTATGCGGCCACGATGCAGTCCTGGGAAGAGTTCGGCTGGATGTTGTGCGTCGAGGCGCACAAGCGCGGCTGGGCGACTGCGAAGGAAAAGATTTTTATTTCAGACGGCGCTCAAAGCCTACGGACCCTCAGGCAAGACCAGTTCCCGCAAGCGACTTTCATTCTGGACTGGTATCACGCCGCCCAACATCTCGCAGCTTGCGGGAAGGCGGCCTTCGGTGAGGCGACGCAGGAGTATTTCGCGTGGTATAAGCGGGTGAAGAAGAAATTATGGATGGGGAACCTTGATGGCGTGATCGCGGCCATCGAGAAGGAGTCCGCGCGGGTGGGCAAGCCGCAGGCCCAAGAGCACGAGGGCTCGCCGCGCACTATACTGCACAGAAATATCGGTTACTTCAGCGACAATCGCGACGGCATGGACTACCCGCGTTTTCGGGCTGAGGGTTGGCCGATCGGCTCTGGCGTGGCGGAGGGAGCGGTCAAACAGTTTGGAATGCGGCTCAAGGGAAGTGAAAAATTCTGGAACGGATTGGGCTGCGGCCTGGGCGCTGAAGAGATGTTGGCGCTATGCGCGTTGCACCGCAGCGAAGACGGGCGCTGGCAAGATTACTGGCGAAAAAGATCGCAACCCAGCACCAGTCGAACGGCAGTCTAATGGAAATCAACGCACCCCACCGAGCAAGACCATGAGCTACCGCGACCGAACGTAGTAATCAACGCCGCCCCCCTTAAGTCATTATTTGTCATCCTAGGGAAAAGCGCCGAGACCGAGGTCATGCACCCTAGCGGGAGTCAAGACTTCCTTCTAACAGCCTAATAGCCTTTCCCCGTTTAGTGAGTTCCAGAAGTCGGGCGAGCCTTTCTTCAATGATTTCCTGGGGCAATTGACTTTCCGAAAGGGCGGCCTGGGTCCCTGCCCGGGGCGAGAATTTAAAGCAGTAAGCGCTGTTAAAACTGATTTCTTCCATAAAATTTAAAGTTTGCTTGAAATCATCCTCACTTTCCGTTGGGAAGCCGGCGATAATGTCCGTGGTGATGGATATTTTTGGGACATATTGTCTTAGCTTGGCGATAATCTCGCGGTAGCGCCGGCGGTCATAATTGCGCCGCATTAGACCTAAGATGCGATCCGAACCCGATTGCAGGGGAAGATGGATATGCTCGCAGGCGGCCGGCGTTTGGGCGATGGTTTCTATCAACTTTTCGGAAAAGTAGTAGGGATGGGGGCTCATGAATTTAAGGCGTTTGACGCCTTCGATTGCGGACACGCTTTTTAAAAGGTCCGAAAAATCTCGCGCTTCACTCTGGTCGCTTCTGTAGCTGTTGACTGTTTGACCGAGAAGCATGATTTCCTTGGCCCCCCTATTGACTTGCTCCCGCACTTCGTTCAAAATTGTTTGGGCCGATCGGTAAACCTCCCGCCCTCGCACAAAAGGAACAACACAATTGCTGCAGGTATAATTGCACCCGCGCATGATGGTCACATAACCC
>JBBTXB010000003.1:0-1947 GCA_038062475.1 Patescibacteria group bacterium | reverse complement strand
AAAAGATTCCAGAGTAAAAGGATGCACTCCTCCGTACTCACCGAATTGTGGTAAAAGACTGGGACCATGAATTGTCGTCACATTGGCGAATTCCCAAAGAGCGTGCAAAAGTATTGTGTTGTCGCTATATCCGACAAACAGCTTAAGCCCTTTGATCTGTTTGCGTATCGTAGCAAAGTCTATATGTGGGAGCATCTCATTGGCGTTGTTTCCTCCTATCGTAGCCATTATGATGCCCACGTCGGGATTCGCCAGCAGACTCATCAGATCACTGGCTCGCTCTTCAGGAGTTCCAGCTGTGTGGTAGGTCTTTGCACGTGCATGCATACCCAATACAACTTCATATCCGTGTCGTTGTAATTCAGCAATACCTCGCTCAGTGCGGCGTGGGCATTCTGCAGCAATGGGGGAAGATGGCGAGACTATACCAATAATAGTCTTTGTCCTCAGGATAACCTCCTCATGTCAAAGGACCTCCCGACACCTTTGAATTAGGACACTCGGTTAGAATCGAGTGGATATGGAAAGAAAACAAACGGGAAGAAGGTTTAGCCAGCTCTCGTATGAGGAGCGCATCAAAATAGCCACGCTCAGGGAGCGCGGCGACAGCGCGCGATCGATCGCTCAGTCGCTGGAACGGAGTCCCAACACGATCTCGCGGGAACTGCGGGAGAAGAAGGTCAAGGGTACCTATGTTCCCAAGAAAGCCCAGCGCCGGACATACTGGCGGCGGTACCGCGCGAAGCGCGACTGCATGAAGGTGGCCATGTCGAAGGAGCTGACCGAACTCGTGCATGAAAAGCTCCTCCTCTTGTGGTCTCCCGAGCGCATCGCGGGGTATGCCAGACGGGAGGAACTGGTTGTCTCAAAGAAAGCGATATACAAGTATGTGAAAAGCAGATGCCTGGAGCGATACCTGTTCTGGAAGCGAATCAAGAAGAAGAGCGGCAGGAAACGCGGTCATGCGGCGCCGTCCGATACCACGAAGCGACTGATTGAGTCGCGTCCTGCCGTCTCATCCTCCGGTCACTGGGAGCTCGACTTCATCGTGTCGTCGCTTTCGGGGGCAGTGCTCCTTGTCATGGTTGATCGGTGGACGCGGTATACCATCGTCAAGCGGCTGGAACGCAAAACGCACCAATTGGTACTTGGTGCGCTTGTCGATATACGCGACCGTCATGGCATCGAAACCATTACGACCGACAACGACATCGTATTCCAAAAGTGGCTGGAGATGGAAGCGGGACTCCCTGGAGTTCTGTTCTTCTTCTGTCACCCATACCACTCCTGGGAGAAGGGCTTGGTGGAGAACACGAACCGGTGGATACGCACCTTCGTGCCGAAGAAGCGAGACCTTGCCACGGTATCTGACGAGGAGGTTCGTTCGGTACATGCGTACCTGAACGACATCCCTCGTCAGTGCCTTGGCTACTTCACCGCTACGGAGTTATTATCAACAGAGCGGGTGTCCTAATTGGGGGGTGGGGGGAGGGCATTGGTCATGACGGGAGTACTGAACACAATCTTCCGTTCGTCCATCCGCGTGCCGATGGCGTCAGCAAATCGCTTCGCTCTGGCTATATTCGTCCATGCCGCTTCCACCTCGTAGAACGCCGAAACAACCCGCTCAACCATTTCTGACGGGGACTCACCAGGAGCTGTGATACGACCTCCTTTGAGGATCTGTTCCGTCACAAAAGCGTTCGCGGAGAACTTTGATAGATATGGCTTCACTACGACCTCCTTTCTGATTTTTCAATCCCTATAGAAGCCCACAACGAGCCTCTTTCTGCCTCGGACGATAACATACTTGGCGACGAACGCAAGGCAGCAGAAACCCGACGTAATCGCCGACCGTATCGCTTCGAGAGGTCAATACACCAAAGTCCGTCCTACCCTTACCCAGCCGCCCCCACCTCCATGAAAAACGTCGTGCCTTTGCCGGGG
>JBBTXB010000002.1:0-5192 GCA_038062475.1 Patescibacteria group bacterium | reverse complement strand
GTGTCGTACAATGTATTGGCACGGAACACGTAGCACGTAACATGGAGCACATTCCTTAAATAAAAGTTTCATGCTTCATGCTCTCTGTTTCATGCTCCATGACCTATGCGCTGCGATGCCCTCATCAAGGATTTTCTGGAGTATTTGGAGATAGAGCGGAATCGTTCCCCGCGAACGATTCGGAATTACCGTTTTTATCTGTCTCGCTTTGCCGAGTGGGTCGGAAATCCGCCAGTGCGCGAAGTGACCGCGGAAGCAGTGCGCAGATATCGGTTGGCACTCAATCGTTTGGAGGGTCCGGATGGAGCGTCACTGAAGAAGAATACGCAGAATTACCATCTCATTGCTCTGCGTTCATTTTTAAAATATCTGGCAAAGCGCGACATTCATGCCCTGGCGCCCGAGAAGATTGAACTCTCAAAAACGCAGGATCGCACCGTGGATTTTTTGGATGCGGACGATCTGGAGCGTTTACTGGGAGCGCCGTTTAACGGAGCGCCGAGTGAAAAGCGCAAATCACCGCAAAGCGGGATCCCGTCCGCGGGAGCGGAAAGCGTGAAGCGGAAAGCGAACACCGACCTTGTAACACTGCGAGATAAGGCAATTTTAGAAATGCTTTTTGGAACCGGCTTGCGCGTTTCCGAGCTTGTTGGTCTCAAGTACGATCATATAAATCTGAAACGAGATCAGTTTATGGTTCGCGGCAAGGGTTCCAAACCGCGCGCGGTGTTTCTTTCAAGCGAGGCGCGGCAGTGGCTGCAAAAATATTTGGAAGCGCGGCGGGATACCTCTCCTTACCTTTTTGTAAGCCACGACCGCGCGGCACAGGGGAGCGCGCGCGACGGCGAGGCAGCGCTCACCCCACGGAGCGTTCAACGGATCGTCATTCGGCGCGCGTTGCAGGCCGGCATTACGAAGCCGGTTACTCCGCATACTCTGCGGCACTCGTTTGCAACCGATCTTTTGATGAACGGCGCCGACATCAGAAGCGTGCAGACGCTCTTGGGGCACTCCTCAATCACCACGACGCAAATTTATACGCATATCACCAACGAACATTTGCATGAAGTGTACAAATCGTTCCACGCGCGAAGGCGGAGCAAAAAATAGACCCCGTCCGCAAGGACGGGGTTCTTTTCTAGTTCGTGAACATGAAGGCGAAGAGCGCGGCGCGATCGGCGAGGGGTTTGGCGAGACATATAACCCCGTAAAGCGCTCCGGCGAGCGCGCTGTAACCAATGAAGGTTAGGCCGATCTGTCGCCAATTCATCTGCGGCATGTTTCGCTCGAGCTCGGTCGTCAGTTCTCCGAGGGAGGAAATCGTGGACCCCAGCGCCGGAGTTATGAAGTAGGGCTTGCGCCGGAAGAGGGTGCGGTACTCGCGCCGCGCGGCGTGGGCGCGGGCGATCACGAGTTCTTCGAAGCGGCTCCAGAGCATTGTCTGCACCGCGGCGTGCCAGAAAGGCAGTTCGCGGATTTTGGCTTCGAGCGCCGGATCGCCCTGACCCGACACGCGGATGAGCGTTTCCGGGGGCGGCGCTTGTGGATCGCGCATCCTCCGGCGCACGGCGGCGATTTCGTTCTGCACCGCCTCCGCGGTTGGCTTGACCTGCAAGAGCTCGCCGAGCGCCGCGACGATTCGTTCTCGGTCGCGCATCGCGCGAATCCACCAGAGTTCGCTGCGGAATTCGCGCAGCCCCAAGAAGAGAACAAACGCGGCGACCAGCGGCGCGAAATATGCCCCGGCGACCGCGACTGTGGCGAGCCCTCCGCCGACGACGGCGAGGGCGAGCCGCGGAGAGATGGAGTAGGCGATTACACGCACAGCTCGGCCGCCGTCCATCGGATGCGCAGGGATGAGATTGAATAGATTGAAGATCGCGACGAGAAGTGCGAGCGAGGCGAGGAGCGCGGAATCCACGAATACTGCAACTGCGAGCATGACAGCGCTCTGCAGGAACCCCCAAAGAGGACCCATGAGCGCAACGAACGCTTCAGCTTTGCATGAGGGGAAGGCGTTTGTTTGGACCATGGCGCTGATAAACGGCACGAAGTAGAGTCCCGTGACGCGCATGCCGCACCGCCGCATCGCCCAGATGTGCCCCAGTTCATGGAAGAGAATGCTGCCCATCAGAAAGAGAGAAAATTTCCAGTTCATGAAAAATGCAAAGCCGGCGAATGTCGCAATCGCGAGCGCGAGAGAGACGAGAACTTTGCGCGCACGGGAGCTCAGATTTTTCACGTCGTTTCTCCAGTTGTTTGAAAGAGCGGCGAGGAAACTATAGCAGCCGAGAAGACGTCTTTCAAGCGTCGCTTTCACGATTGACAAATGACCCCTTCGGCGGTACGCTCGAGTGGTTCATTTACAATTCTTATGTAACTCCATGAAGGAGAACACGGATGAGTTCAGATCGCAGTCACGCAGTGTTCCGGAGGGTGTTTCAGGCCCTCGTTGGGGTGTTGCTTGCACTCGTTTTGGGGGCAGCGGCGGTTGCGGGATACACATGGTATCTCTTGGAGTTTTCCGACGAAGACCTTCCCGATGTTCGACTCCTGCGCGAGGATCGTCCGGCGGTGACGAGTTATGTCTATGCCGCGGACGGGAGCGTGATTGGAGAGTTTGCGACCGAGCAGCACCGCCGTGAAGTGCCCTACGACGAAATTTCGGGAGAGCTTCGGCGCGCGATCATGGCCGCGGAGGACAAGGATTTCCTCACGCACCGCGGGTTTGACGTTCTTGGAATTTTCCGCGCGGCAATGAAGAATGTGGAAGCTGGCCGGATTGTTGCCGGCGGCTCTACGATCACCCAGCAGCTCGCCAAGCTCGTCTTCTTCAGCGCCGAGCGTTCGTTTGAACGCAAGCTCATGGAGCTGCGCACTGCGCGCGCGATCGAGCGGAACTATTCCAAGAAGGAAATTTTCGTCTTCTATGCCAACCTCGCCTACTTCGGGCATGGGCAGTACGGCGTCGCGGCTGCGGCTCGGTACTATTTTGACAAGAACCTGGCCGAACTCACGGTTGCGGAATGTGCACTGCTCGCCGGACTGATCAGTAGTCCGGCGAAGTTTTCGCCGATTGATCACCCAAACACGGCGCTTGTGCGACGCGACGGAATTCTCACCGCCATGTACCGGGTGGGGTTCATCGCCGAGAGCACGCTTGCCGAAGCGAAGGAAGAGAATATCTCTTTGGGTACCCATCGCAACGATGTGCCGACGGCGCCGTATTTTGTTGAGGCGGTTCGCAAGGCGTTGAAGATGGACTTCAGCGAAGACGAGGTGTGGAGCGACGGCCTTCGCGTCACGACAACGCTGGACGCAAAGCTCGTCGCCACTGCGACCGACGCGCTTCGGGACGGGCTTCGCACCTACGACAAGCGCCACCTCTGGCGCGGGGTTCTCTACAACGTGACCGACTCGCGCTTGGGACTTACCGCATGGCATACGCCCGCGGACTGGGGTGCGGGGATCCCGACAAAGGCGGAGGACGCGATCGGCGTCATTCGTTCGGGAATCGTGAAAAGCGTTACCTCGGACGAAGCGGTCATTCGGCTCATTGACTACACCGCGACGCTCTCGCGCGAGGGCGCCGCCTGGGTGAAGGGAGCGCCGAAGAGCAAGCCGCGAGAGGCGTGGCTCAAGGATGGCGATTTGCGAGAATTGTTCAGGTCGGGGGACGTGGCGCTCTTCAAGATTGAGGCGCTGGACTCGTCGGTGAAAACGGCGCTTGTGAGTCTTGAGCAGGATCCGCTCATTCAGGGCGCAGTGGTCGTGATTGAGAACGCGACTGGAGCGGTTCGCGCCATGGTGGGCGGGTTTGACTACTCGCTCTCCAAGTTTGATCGCGCGCTCCAAGCGCTGCGGCAGGCGGGTTCGGCGTTCAAGCCGATCGTCTATGCGGCGGCCTTTGAGTCCGGGACTTTTCTCTTGGACGACGCCATCAGGGATGCGCCGATCTCATTCAACGCCGGCGCTGGCAAACCGCGCTGGGCGCCGAAGAATTACGACGGCGAGTTTCGAGGGACGATTTCGGTACGCCGCGCCTTGGCTGAATCGCGGAATGTTCCCGCGATTCGCGTGGCAAATGAGGTGGGAATCAAAGACGTAATCGGTCTTGCCCATCGGTTGGGAATCTCTTCCGAGCTCGCGCCGTATCTGCCGACTGCGATCGGCGCGTCTGACGTAATGCTCATGGAGATTGCTGCCGCCTACAGCGTCTTTCCGAACGGGGGCGTGCTCCGCACACCGTACTTTTTGGAGCGGGTGTTGGATCGTGACGGCAAGGAGCGGTTTGCACATGCGCCGAGCGAGAGCCGCGCCGTTTCTCCGGAAGTCGCCGCGACCATGGTAGAAGCGCTTCGCGGTCCGGTTCTCTACTCGCACGGCACTGCGCGCAAGGCGGCGAAGCTCCTGCAGCCGGTTGCCGGAAAGACAGGGACGACGAACGACTTCTCCGACGCATGGTTCATCGGCTTCACTCCCTCCTACACGATCGGCGTCTGGTGCGGCTTTGACGACCGCAAGACGCTCGGTGCGAAGGAGACCGGCGGAGCGGTGGCGCTTCCGATCTTCATGAAGATCGTCGAGGAAGTGTATCGTGACCGGCCGGTGGAACCGTTCCCCGAGAGCGTGGAGGCATCTGTTGCCGAAGCGCTCGCACGCGACTTCTCGGTTGTTTCGCGGGCGAAAGATCCCGAGAGTATCCCGACGGTGAAAGATGCGCCGCTTCCCGACATGACCAAAGGGCCGGTCTTCAAGCTTCACGACTAAAGAATCGCCTCCAGCGACTAGCTCGCTGGAGGTTTTTTGTTTCTGCATGGGGATTGATCCCGTTAGAGACCCGCCCTCCCCGAAAAATCGGGGATGGCGACAGCCACCTCGGGGCGGCTTGTCTCTAACGGGATTGACTTTGATATTTTTTTGCGCTATCTTAAGAAACGCTCGCACGCGCATTTGCTCTGTTCGAGACATCCGACAACATACGCGCCGCCTCGCCCCTGTAGCCCCGACGCCCCGACTTTGGTCGGGAGTCGGGGAGCCGATTCAAGCATCAGCTTTCAATTTGCCTGCCCCTGTAGCTCAATGGATAGAGCGCACGGTTTCTACCCGTAAGATGAGGGTTCGATTCCCCCCGGGGGCAAATTTAGGCGGGTGAAGACAGAACTGTGGACTTCTAAGCCGGATATGGGAGT
>JBBTXB010000001.1:0-2741 GCA_038062475.1 Patescibacteria group bacterium | reverse complement strand
CCACAATGCGCACCGGCTCTTGTGGGTCAATCCCGTTAGAGGCAGATCGCCCCATGGCGGTCGTAGCCGTCCCGACTGTGTCGGGAAGGCGGCCTCTAACGGGATCAATCTGTGGAAAATCTTTTGTGAACTCGCGGTGCAGTTCCGCGAGCGCGGGAGGGGTTTCCTGCAGGTACGCGTTCGGATCGGCGTATTTCACCAGCGTGGGAGTTACCTCAAGCGTCGTTCGCTTCAGCTCCGCGGCGATCTCCTGCATTTCGTGAAGCGGGTGAGAGAAGAATTTAGTGATCGCCCATTCAAAGATGCGGGCGTTCGCCGTCATGCCGAAGTTGGTGAGCGTCGCTGCGGGGAGAAGGTAGCGGATGACGTCGCACGCGCGCGCTTTGGTGACACTTCGGTAGAGGGAATCCTTCATCTCCGGCGCCTTCGGATATTTTTTTTCCATGTGCTCCGTCATGACCGGCAGGAAGGCGAGATACGCGTCAAAGAGCGCGCCCATTGTTTTCACGTACGCATCCCCGAATCTCGATTCCATAATGGCCCGCGGTTTATAGTAACGGTTGCGGTCATAGACCTGGTATCGCGTTGATTTTTCCGTATAGGAAGCGAGACGGCAGTCCTCAATGATTTTTGTGGCAACCGTGGAGACATTCTCAAAGGCCACGTGCAGGGTGGCGTGCTCCGCGACCGAAGCGTGGCCGTACCCAACGACCCACTTCTCGTGAAACTCGGCGGATTTTTCGGCCGTTATTTCAGAGGCGATTTTGCGGAACGAGTCCGGAGAGCGCGAGCATTTGGCGAAGGCGACGGCAATGACCTCGGGCGTCAGTTCTGCGCTCTCGCGGAGGGTATACACCTGACGCTCATGGCCGAGGTCGGAAGACTCGGCCTCGGCGTTTTGGGGGAAGGGCCGCGCCGTCTCGGGCGGAGTATTTTTAGCTTGATCCGTCATCGGAGATTTTAATTGAGAGACCTCTGCAAAAGTCTGTTAGGGCCTGAGCTTGCCGAAGGCCGTACCCTGATTGTAGCCAAAATTTAGCCCTTCGACTTGGCTCAGGGAATGCCTGTGGTGAGCCGCGTCGAATCAAATTTTGGAGTTTTGCAGAGGTCTCTTGAAGTTATCGCACGTGCTTTAATGCTTGGAGCAACTGCGCGTATATTTTTTTTGATACGGATATGCCAAGTTTTTTATCTTCATGATTATCCGTTCCGGCGGTGACGATGAGTCCGAATTTTTCTGCGAGTCGAAGAAGGTGTCTCTTTGCGCGCGCGTCAGTCCACGGAGTGATCGCTTCAAGACCCGCGAGTCCGGCGCGCGAGAGAACGCGGAGCGAGGCTACAAGCTCGGCCTCGGATTTGTAATCATGCATTGGGTGCATCGGGTGGGCGAGGACAGGAACGCCCCCCGCGCGACGGACAAGCCTGATGACGCGGATGGTGTCAACTTTTTTTCTTGGAATATAGCCGAGCTGGCCGGCGCGATCGAAAAATCTGTCAATAAGAGCGCTCCAGCCGCCGGTAAAACCGAAGCGTTCGCGCAGGAGGCGGCGATTCTCCCGGCTTGCAAGAATGACTTTGGCGATATGGGGTTTACCGATGTTTCCGCCCGCTTCGGCGCGGACTGCAGCAAAGGATATGCGGAAGCCGTGCGCGGAAAGGAGCCGCACCGCCTCCCGCGCGCGGCGTATCCTATCCTCGCTCTGCGCGCGAAGAAACGAGACGAGCGCGGGATCCCGGTGGCGAATGCCGTAGCCGAGAATGTGCAGCCCCTTTCCTTGGTAGTTGGTGCTTATCTCAACGCCCGGGACTGCACGAAGCTTCGCGGCTCGGGCAAGCCGCAGAAATTCCGGAATACCCCGCACGGTGTCATGGTCCGTGAGCGCAAGCAGTGCAACTCCGCGGCGTTTTGCCTGCCGCACGCGCTCGGCAACGGTAAAAATTCCGTCGGAGTGAGTGGAGTGAATGTGGAGGTCAATCAAAGCCATGGAGGAAGTGTAAAGTCCCGATACCGATGCGGGATCCCGACCGCATTCATAAATATTTAAATCACGGTGTCGGGACGAAAAGCGTAAAATTTTTGTGTTTCGCTTCGCTTTGATTTTTACATACTGTACACGGCTGAATGAAAAAAGGAAATTCTTTAAAAAATCCGACACCGGTTGGTGTCGGACATCGAGTCATTGCCTCATTTCCGCCAATGGCTCGGCAAGGCAAGGGCAATCCTTGTCACAGTAATTGCGCCGATCAAGCATCTTGCGGACGGCCGATGTGACGAGCGGCACATCTTCCGCAAACAACGTGCTGCGTTGGAGAAGGTTCTTGTATGTCCAGATTGGTCCCTTGTGCCACAGGCATTCAGACGCAAGTAGTTTTTCAAGGCGTTTGACGTTCGTTCGCCCCTTGGGACCAAGCTTACGCCACCACTTTCTAAGTCCGGCTTGCATGATACGATCATTCCATGAAAGCTCGGCGTATTCCTCTCCTTCTCCTTGGCTTCGGAGGTATGCCCAGCCGCACTCACACTTCGCAGTAAACACCCCGAGGAAATGCGGTGCTTGGCATCACCGATGTCCTCTTTCTGAACAAAGAAGAATCGGTTCGGCTCGTGGGGCGCGCTTTTGTCATGTGTCCTCCTCGATTGAAAGGTCTGGCTGGAGATTAGCACTTCGGCATCGGTTTTACAAATATTGTACTGTTGCAGCGATCCAGTTACCGCCTGTGAATAAGTAAGGGATTTGGAG